>DAINRZ010000118.1:0-9031 GCA_036741575.1 Kapaibacterium sp. (SeqCode) | reverse complement strand
GAGTAGTAAGTAAAATTTCATTAATGAAATCTATTAAATGATTTACCGAAAATAATCCATAACTTCCAGATGCGTTTGTAAGGGGCAGGAACCTCTCTCCGCTTGCAAGCAGTTTAATGAAATCCCGCGGGCTAACGCCGTTAATAGCAAAAATCAGCAGTACTATCATGAAAAGGCTAAGCGGCAATAAAGCCGTAAGCAGTGATTTTAGTATTCTATTTTCAGATTTTGATATTACTTTGATATGAATGTATATATACGAGGGAAGAAAAATCAGTGCCATCGGGTGGAAACAAACGGCAAGACTGAAAAACACCGAAGGCATGAATTTGTATATCGATTCTTTAGCCATCGCCAGCGATGAAACAAAGAAAAGAATTACAAACGCAGCAACAAGCGAATAACTTTCGACATATGCAAAGAATAGCTGAATAAATCCTGCCGAGAGTATAGCACCGGCAAAAAGCGCTGCTGCGCCTTCTAAGCCACTAAACAGCCTTCTGAGGTAGTAAGCCAGCCCGGTGAATAATCCCATACCGCCCAAAATGCTAATAACTCCGTAAGATTCTGCCGGCCCTGCATTTAGTGCGGGTTTTAGTAAAGCATATAACCAGTACCGGACAAGAGTATCCAGAGGCTCGGCAGGCGAAAGAAACAGCCCCTGCTCAAGGTTTCGAATCCTCAGGTAGCCATCGCCAAGGAAAAAAGTTTTCTGGCCGAGCAGGAAAAATAATGCTCCCAGCAATACAATCCAGATAAATACCGGTACCTTCGTCAATACTTTAGCAGACTTTTGCCATTGGGCTGCAATCTTTGCTTGTATCCCCGGCACGAGGAGCAATGAGCCGAAGGCGAACATACCAAATGCAGCATATTCAGGCAGGAAAGCCCACGAATCAATTCCCCAAAACCGCGGGTCTGCTACAAAAACCGGGATAAGATGAAGGGCGAGATAAACAATCCCGCAAATTAACAGCAACATATACTTCTCGTTTCGATAATACAATCGTCCAAATTTACTAATTTGATAAAAATAACTATATTATCGTAAATAAATTTTATCATTTGGAAATTGTTGAATTATTCTGATAGATTTTTATGTTTAAAAAATGTATAAATATAATGGCTTTTTTACTATTGCTATTGTTTTTGCATACAGCGGCTAATGCACAGGAACAAACAGGCAAAGGAATTGAAACAGACCTGGATTCGCCCTACGAAGCAATATACCAGCATATGGCTAACCTTGCAAAAGACAATTGGCAGCCGGGGCTTTCGGCAAAAGCAATTAAGTTCAGGGGATCGCACGAAGAAGGAAAGCGCCTTGCCGTCAAACTGAAAAGAATCTTCGAGGCCAAAGGCCTTATGGTCGATTTCGACGATATTCCCAAAGATATTAATTATCTGGACTCGGCCACTAAGAAGAACATTTACGTACTTTTCGAGGACCTGCCTGAAATATATGTGCAGAAATACGGCGATAAATGGTATTATTCCAAAGAATCGGCAAAGCATATCAGGGAATTATACGAGAAAGCTTATCCTTACTCAATCGAAGAAATCATAGGCGAAATGCCCGAAATTCTTACAGGAACATTCCTGGGCCTCTATATCTGGCAGTATATAGGCTTGCTTATTTACATCGGTTTAGGCATATTTGTTTTCTTCCTGCTTAGGTTTGTGATGGTGCTGATATTTAACCGTTATGTGCCCAGGATAAGCAACAGCGATATAATATCGGGGTATATCAGGCCGTTCAGCAGCAAAGTATCGCTGCTTGCAGCCGTTATTCTTTTTTCTTCGTTTCTGCCTGCGCTCAAGCTGCCTGTTGGCCTTGTAGTTGTTTTTTCGTATATATTCAAAATAGTAATCCCCGGCCTAATTGCTTATATCCTTTTCAAACTGTGCGATGTGGCGGCTGATATATTCGACAAGGTTATATTCAAATCGAAAACAAAGTTGATAGACCAGTCAGTACCTTTTATAAGAAAAGCCCTTAAGATAATTGTAATAACTGCATCTGTAATAATAATCCTGCAGAACCTCGATGTGCCGATTACCGCTTTGCTGGCCGGCGTATCTATCGGCGGACTTGCTCTTGCACTGGCAGCCCAGGACACAGTAAAGCACCTGTTCGGCTCGGTTACGATTTTTGCGGACAGGCCATTCGAAGTAGGCGATTGGGTGATATTCGAGGGCAAAGAAGGTATTGTCGAGGAAGTCGGGCTTAGGTCCACCCGTATCAGGACTTTCTACGATTCTCTGATTACCGTACCTAACGGCAAGCTAACGGATATGGTTATCGATAATATGGGCAAGCGCAATTACAGGCGATACCTGACTAAATTTGGTATCATCTACAGCACTCCCCCTGAGCTAATCGAGGCCTTCGTCGAGGCATTAAGGGGTATTGTACAGGAGCATTCGAATATCAGGCAGGATTTGTACCATATTTACCTTGCCGAGTACGATAATTCTTCGCTTAATATTCTGTTTCAGATTTATTTCGAAGCGCCCGACTATGCGACAGAACTCAGGTACCGCCACGACATTCTGCTGGAGATATTAAAGATAGCCGAAGAATTGGGTATTCAATTTGCATTCCCGACGAGGACTGTTCATGTGGACGCATTCCCCGAAAAGAAATCATCGATTCCGGAATATACTTCTGATAAAGAAGAATTCATGAAGAAAGTGAAGCATTATTTTGAGAAGAAGAATATTGATAAGAGTGAGTCGGCTGATTAAATGCGATGTTTTAGCTTTTAGAAAAAAGTTATATACATTAATTAACTATTATTCGAAGTGTTGAATTTTCCTGTTAAAGCAGTATAATTTTGTGATTAACTGATTTTGCTATTCAATGAATTTGGGGAATTAGCTTTACTTCAATTTGCTTACTTTGAAAGAATTTAAAAGTATTTTATTTCACGAATTCGTTTGAATTTTTATTATAGATTATTGGAGAAAAAAAAATTGACATCATTTGTTATTACACCTGCTAACCAGAATGAATTTCTTTTCTTAAAAGAAATGTTCGATAGATTGAAAATCCAATATAAGCCTTTCGAGTATGACGTGGATATTGATAATGAAGAACAAGACTGGAAAAGGTTTTCTATGATTCATATTTCCGGAGCTTATTCGGATGATGAGCCGGAGTATTCGTCTTTGATGATTAAAGAGCCGAACCCAGAATATAATCCAAAGATTTTAAGTTGATTGCTAAACCCGGAGATATAATTTAAGCAGATGTCCTTACATCTGAGATGTTTTTTAAGAAAAGGCCTGCTCTTGTACTCAAAACTATTCCTAAATACAATGATTTGCTCGTATGCGGTATTAGTTCGCAATTAAACAGTGCAATTGAAGGACTCGATATCGTAGTTAAAAGTAATACAAATGAATTCAGGCAAACAGGGCTGCATAAAGATTCGGTTTTCAGGATAAGTTATATATTGATTATCCCATTGAATTTTATAGAAGGAAAAATCGGCAGTATTACTGAAGGCACATATAATCTTATTATCGAAAGATTATGCTGTTTCCTGAAACCCGTGTAAGAAATTAATTTATAGACAGATAGTAGTTTGATTTTTATATCTGAAACCTGTTATCAATCTCCTTGATTTATCTCTTCTTCTTTGCTGCCATCTCGGCGACTTCTTTAACTGCCTCGACAAATGCTTTAGATTCTTCGGCAGTAGTAAAATACGAGGGGCTGGCCCTTACAGTGCCCCAGGGGTGCACGCCTAATGGTTCGAGCAGAAGCGGAGCGCAATGCAAGCCTGAGCGGACATGTATATCATATGAGCTTTCCAGGATATACCCGACCTCCTCGGGAACAAAGTTGTCGATATTGAAACAGAAGTTGGCAAAACTGTTATGCTCGGGATCGTAATATGCCGAGATGCCGGGTATTGGTTCCAGTTCAGCCATCCACGATTTTACAATTTCAGCCTTTTTATTCTTAATATTTTGTATTCCAGCCCTTTCAATAAATTCAACACCGGCGCCAAGCGAGACTATGCCGGGCAGGTTAGGTGTCCCTGCCTCGTAAAAAATAGGGAAGCCTTCGGGCTGCGTCAGAATCTCGCTCAGGATTCCCGTGCCGCCAACTTTCAGCGGCTTCAGCGGCAAGTCGCCGTTAATGTACAGTCCGCCGATACCCATAAGGCCGAAAAGCGATTTATGGCCGGTGAATGCCAGCAGGTCAATGTCCCAGCCCTGCACATCGATAGGCAGGGCGCCGGCAGTCTGCGAGGCGTCCACAATTATCCTGGCTCCGTGTCTGTGGGCTATTTCGGCAATAGCCTTGATGTCGAGTATTGTACCTGTAACATTCGATGAATGGTTAACAACTATAAGCTTGGTTTTTGGAGTAATAGCATTCTCAATTCTTTCTGGCGAAACATATGATTTACTGTTGCAATCGACAAATGTGGCTGCAATCCTGCCTTCGCGCTCTAATGTTTTCAGGGGCCTTATTACAGAGTTGTGTTCTATCCCGGTCGAAACAACATGAGAGCCGTCTTCTACAATACCGTAAATTGCCAGGTTGAGTGCTTCGGTGCTACCCGATGTGTAAATAATGTGGCTTGGGTCGGGAGCATTGAACAGGCGCGCCAATTTGATGCGTGTGCTGTAGAGTATGTCGTCGGGTTCTTTTTCGAGCCCCGAGCGTGAATTATTGCATGGCGGATTGCTAATACAATTGTTAACTGCCTCGATTACTTCCTGCGGCTTAGGGAAACTCGTAGCCGTATTGTTAAGGTAAATCATACTTCATCGCTTTCATTTATATCCGTAAACGTAAAATTTTTCGATAATTACAGCCAATAAAGTTACAAAATTAACATTCCGCTTGATATTAATCATTATAATACAAAAATTTTTTTTAATTGTATAAATCAGATAAATTTGCTTATCATTTACTTTTGCAATGATATAATACTGATTTTTTATTAAACAGGAAGTTATTCAGCTTATGGCGGACAACACAGAAGTAAGAAAAGCATATATCGAATTGAGAAACCACAATCCTGTGCAGTTGTTCCTGTTTGCAGCCCTGATCTTTGCTATCACCTTCTTAGTATTCGAAAACCTGCTGCCAGTGCTGCAGTATTTCCTGGAGCAGTACCTTAACGGCCATGTTATTAATAACGGCGCTAAGGTAAGGTATAGTATCGATATTCCTTTCCCAATCAAGGAAACTTCTTATGTCTTTTCCTGGGCTGTAGATATTTACAAAGACACTCCTCAGGAGGCAAGATATTGGTTCAATCCCGTTTTGTCTATTATTCTGCAAAGTTTTCTTCTGGCTGTCATCATAACTGTATTGATAACAATTTTGCTGCCCCGGAAAATTGGCTATATGCGCCACAAGGTTGACCGCGAAATCTCGGGCCTGCTCGAAAAGCTTACCGTGGCCCAATATGGCTACAACGATACGGCAAATATGGCCAGCATGGCCGAAGATATTATCGGCGCCGGGCCTCAGGAACTGCGTGATATGGTGGAAGAACTCGGCATTACGATGGACAACCTGGAGGTATTGCGCAAGGGATTGATTTGGCAGAATTCGCCGTTTATGGTAAAACTACTGCATATCAACGATGCGGTAAAGGTTTATATGAGGTTCTACTTCACAGTGAAATACAGCAACCATGTCCTTGGTTTTGTATATATAGGCGCTGCTGTGCTGATTATTATTATCGGCCTGCGGGGCCTCAAGTTTATTCCGCCCACTCAGCCCTCTCTTGTTTTGTTTGCCCTGGGGCTCGAATTTTCGTTCCTCGTAATTTATGCTTTAACGACAATGTACACCAAGGAAGAAGAAGACGGCAGCAGTGATATAAAAACCGAATCGGCAGGCGGTTCATCGCAGCTTGGCGCCGACTTCGGCAGCAGCAGGGAAATTGAAAAACTACTGAGGGTTTTTATAAAATCGAAAAAGTAATAACTTTCTATATTACTAATTGTTAATGCAATTATTAAAGGTTTTTCCTTAATTTTGAAATTGCATATTTTTAAAATTTTGTAATGTGGTTTTTTAGATAGAAGATAGTATTTAGTTATTTGAGGCTAAAGTTTATGAATAGGATTGTTAACGCAAGATTCATTGGGCCGGATATCAGGCTGATTGAAATTGAAGCTCCTAAAATTGCACTTAAAAGGAAAGCAGGGCAGTTTATCATCCTGCGAGTCCACGACAAAGGAGAGCGTATCCCGCTAACAATTGCCGATTCCAACAACGAAAAAGGCACAATTACCATAATTGTGCAAGGTATCGGCAAATCAACAAAACACCTGAATTCTCTGGAAGCAGGCGATTTTATCCACGACCTTGTCGGGCCCCTGGGAAGGCCGTCGGAAATTGAGAATTTCGGTACTGCCGTCAGTATTGGCGGCGGTGTGGGCACTGCAATTGCCTATCCCACAGCCAAAGCGCTGAAAGAAGCAGGCAACCATGTAATTAGTATTATCGGCGGAAGGACGAAAGAACACGTTATTCTCGAAGATGAGATGCGCGCCGTATGCGACGAAGTCTATCCCACAACCGACGACGGTTCTTACGGATTCCACGGTTTTGTTACCCAAAAACTTCAGGAACTGATAGATTCAGGTAAAAAGATTGATTTCGTTTTGGCAATTGGCCCCATTCCTATGATGAATGCGGTATCAAAGGTTACAAAACCGTATGGTATTAAAACAGTAGTTAGCCTTAATCCTATAATGATTGACGGCACAGGGATGTGCGGAGGCTGCAGGGCTGTCGTAGGCAACAAAACCGTTTTCGTATGTGTGGACGGCCCCGAATTCGACGCCCACCTGGTGGACTTCGACATATTGACCAAGAGGAACAGGATGTACCTTGGCCAGGAGAGTGAATCGCTTGAAAAATATGACCATAAATGCAAACTTGATGCACAAATCAAGGAGGAAACAGTATAATGGCAGACTTAAGTCAAAAAGAAAGAATGAAAATTCCACGCCACCACATGCGCGAGCAGGAACCGCTCGAGAGAGCACACAATTTTAAAGAAGTAAACCTGGGCTATACCGAAGAAATGGCAAAAGAAGAAGCCCTGCGGTGCATTCAGTGCAAGAATCCGCACTGTATCGACGGATGCCCGGTTAGTATCAATATTCCCGCATTCATAAAGAAAGTGGAAGAGGGCGACTATGCCGAAGCAGCACGTATCCTTAAACTCGACAATGCCCTGCCTGCTGTGTGCGGCCGTGTGTGCCCTCAGGAGACGCAGTGCGAAATCGTATGCACCCTTGCCAAAAAACATGAACCTGTGGCGATAGGCTACCTGGAAAGATTTGTTGCAGATTGGGAGAGGAACAACATCGGATTCCGGAAACCGGCAATGAAGCCGAAAACAGGCAAAAAAGTTGCCATCATAGGCGGCGGCCCTGCAGGGCTAAGCTGCGCGGGCGACCTTATACGCATGGGGCATGAGGTAACCGTTTTTGAAGCACTGCACGAAATAGGCGGAGTACTGATGTACGGCATACCCGAATTCAGGCTGCCTAAAGAGATTGTTAATGCCGAAGTCGATGCGCTGCGCCAAATGGGTGTTAAGTTCTTCAATAATACTGTTATTGGCCTCTCGGACACAATAGATGAACTGCTCCGGGAATATGATGCCGCTTTTGTCGGTGTTGGCGCAGGCTTGCCGTATTTCCTGAATATTCCCGGCGAGCACCTGAACGGCGTGTATTCATCGAATGAGTACCTGACGCGAATTAACCTGATGAGGGCATACAGTTTCCCGGAAAACGATACTCCGATGTTCGATATTAAAGATAAGACTGTTGCCGTATTCGGCGGCGGCAATACCGCTATGGACGCTGTTAGGACATCCCTGAGGCTGGGCGCAAAGCGCGCAATGATAATCTACCGCAGGACCGAAGTGGAAATGCCCGCCCGCGTCGAGGAAGTGAAACATGCCAAAGAAGAAGGGGTAGAATTCAAGCTGCTTTGCGGGCCACTGGAGTTCAAGGGTGACGAAGAAGGCTGGCTCCGTTCGGTGGTGCTGCAGCAGATGGAGCTCGGCGAGCCCGATGCTTCGGGCAGGCGCAGGCCTGTGCCCGTAGAGGGGGGTGTTACCGACGAGCCGATAGACGTGGCAGTCGTGGCCATCGGCAACGGGTCAAATCCGATTATAAGCCAGACCACGCCTGATATTAGCGTCAACAAATGGGGCAATATATTAGTCGATGAGAAGACCATGAAGACCAGCAAAAGAGGCGTCTTTGCAGGCGGCGACATAGTTACCGGAGGCGCAACCGTGATACTGGCTATGGGCGCCGGACGAACGGCTGCCAAAGCAATAGACGAATACCTGGCAAATCCTGAAAATTGGTAAATCTGATTGGCAGGGGCGATTCGTGGATTGCCCCTGCTGCTATATAGCCTGATGAGGCTTTTTAAAGCGGCATACTAATATTTCTGTCCTGTCTTTCCAAGCAGATTTCACTCTCTCCCTGTCAATGTTATCCCCTTTTCCTGACTAAAATCCGGTATTTTGATAAACACTTTATTAACTGAAGAGCGGATTTGCAGAATTTTGGATGTTGAATGATGAATCGTGAGGGATATTGTGAATATTCTTATTTGCATCGAATTACACGTGATTAGCGGGATTGTGGGAGTAAGAATTTAAACTTGATAAAATTCTTGTCATTCCTTCGGAAACAAGCGCGAAATGGCGCTAAGGCGGAGCAGCCACAGTCTGTTCTCCTAAAGGACATATGACCTAATTATTTCTATATCTTGGAAATGTTGATAGATAGAAAAAAATAGCACAGCAAGAAATATCAATTCAGTATTAATAAACAAAATTGAAAATTAGACTGAAAAATCATACTTTTGTCAATACAGATATTGTAAAATAAAATGGTATTAATATGAACAAATTATTCAAACCGGAAAAAATCATCTTACAGAACAATAATCTAATTAACGAGAAAATGATACAGGAGAAAATAGCTGAAGACCCAACTATTATCGGGTTAGGTG
>DAINRZ010000117.1:0-9075 GCA_036741575.1 Kapaibacterium sp. (SeqCode) | reverse complement strand
CATGGGATATGTACGACAACGCAGCTCCTGCCGCCGGCCTGGTAACAGGCGTAGGCGTCATAAAAGGCAGAGAATGCATGATTGTTGCCAACGATGCAACTGTCAAGGGCGGCACTTACTTTCCTATGACAATCAAAAAGCATGTGCGCGCACAGGAAATTGCTCTCGAAAACAAACTCCCATGCGTTTATTTGGTCGATTCCGGCGGGATATTCCTTCCCTACCAGTCCGAAACATTCCCGGACAGAGACCATTTTGGCAAGATTTTCTACAATCAGGCTATACTTTCAGCCGAAAATATTGCACAAATCGCTGTCGTTATGGGTTCGTGTACTGCCGGCGGCGCTTATGTGCCGGCCATGAGCGACGAAACGATAATGGTTCGCAACCAGGCTACAATTTTCATTGGCGGCCCGCCTCTCGTCAAGGCTGCCACAGGCGAAGTCGTTACCGATGAGGAGCTTGGCGGCGCCGATGTGCACTGCAAGATATCAGGTGTTTCGGACCATTATGCACAGAATGATGAACATGCCCTCGATATTGCACGCAATATAATTGAAAATCTGGGGCATAACGAAAAGTTCGAAATTGGCAGGGCCGAGCCTGAAGAACCTTTCTACGACCCTGCCGAGCTATATGGAATCGTGCCAAAAAGCTTGCGCCAGCCCTTCGATATGAGGGAAGTAATTGCCCGTATAGTCGATGGCAGCCGGTTCCAGGAGTTTAAAGAACTATACGGCACTACTCTCGTAACCGGATTTGCAAGGATTATGGGCTATCCCGTGGGAATCCTTGCGAATAATGGCGTGCTGTTTTCGGAGTCGAGCCTGAAAGGGGCACATTTTATCGAACTGTGTACTATCCGCAAAATACCTTTAGTTTTTCTGCAAAACATTACAGGCTTTATAGTGGGCAGGCAGTACGAGCACGGCGGAATAGCCCGCGACGGCGCCAAACTTGTACATGCAGTAGCAAATGCAAGAGTTCCAAAGTTTACTGTTATAGCCGGTGGATCGTATGGCGCCGGCAACTATGCTATGTGCGGCAGGGGATACAATCCCAACCTGCTTTGGATGTGGCCCCATGGAAGGATTTCTGTTATGGGCGGCGAGCAGGCTGCCGACGTACTGGCAACGGTAAAAATCAAACAATTGGAAAAAGAAGGCAAAAAACTCTCGGATGACGAAATAAAGGCAATAAGAGAGCCAATTATTAATAAATACGAAGACGAAGCTTCGCCATATTACAGCTCGTCGAGGCTGTGGGACGACGGTATAATCGACCCGCTCGACACACGCACAGTACTGGGGCTGGGCATATCGATGGCGCTGAACCGCCCGGTGCCCGATCAGAAATACGGCGTATTCAGGATGTAGAATTTTAAGGGATAAAAATCTATGGTTAAATACCCCAATTACAAGACAATTATTATCGAAAAGGAACGGAACATTGCCCGGGTTACATTAAACAGGCCGGGAGTGCATAATGCTTTCAACAACGAACTGATTTACGAGCTTTACGATGTATTCGACAAACTCAATTCTGATAATACAATAAGGGTTATAATCCTGACGGGCAACGGCAAGTCGTTTTGCGCCGGAGCCGACCTTAACTGGATGAAAAGCGTAGTCGATTATACATATGAACAAAACTTGGAAGAATCTGTAAAGCTTGCCGAACTGATGTTCCTGGTTTATACACATTCCAAGCCTGTCATCGGCAGAATTAACGGCTCCGCAATAGGTGGCGGCGTAGGGTTGGTGTCAGTATGCGATATTTCCATTGCCACCGATAATGCAAAGTTCGGGCTGAGCGAAGTGAAACTTGGGCTTGTGCCTGCAGCAATATCTCCGTTTGTCATGGAGAGGATAGGTTCATCAAAATCGAGGGAGCTTTTCATCACAGGCGAAAGGATCTCTGCAGAAAAGGCCCTGGAATACGGCCTGGTTAATAAAGTGGCCGGAATAGAAGATCTGGACCAGGCAGTAAACGAAAAGATTAAGCTGATACTTCAGAACGGCCCGGAAGCAATCAAAGTTGTAAAGAAAATGATTTTTGATGTGCCGAGGATGAATTTCCCGGAATTGACGGAATATACTGCCCGGCTGATTGCCAATCTCAGGCTTAGCCCCGAAGCACAGGAAGGCATGAATGCATTCTTGGGCAAGCGTCAGCCGAAATGGAATGAATAGATTAACTAAACTTGAATAATTTTTATGATACGAAAAGTACTAATAGCTAACAGGAGCGAAATTGCCTGCAGGATTATCAGGGCATGCAGGGAGTTGGGGATTTCTACTGTCGCAGTTTATTCGGAAGCCGATAAAACAGCCCTTCATGCTATCTCGGCAGACGAAGCCGTATGTATAGGGCCGCCGCCTGCTGCGGAGTCCTACCTGAATCACGAAGCCATAATAAATGCAGCAAAAGAAACAGGCTGCGACGCCATTCACCCGGGGTACGGCTTTCTTGCCGAAAATCCGGTTTTCAACAGGAAAGTGCGCGAGTCCGGATTGGTATTTATCGGGCCGGAGCCGGGACCGATGGAGCTACTGGGGTCGAAGGTAGCCTCGAGGCAACTGATGCTGAAGACTGATGTGCCGGTAATTCCTGGGATGAAAAGCAGTTCCCTTGACATTGAAGATTTCAGGAATGCAGCCGGAGAAATGGGCTATCCTGTGCTCATTAAGGCCTCGGCTGGTGGAGGCGGCAAGGGCATGAGGGTGGTTCACAAGCCCGAAGATTTGGCTCCGTCGGTTGAATCGGCAATGAGGGAATCGCTCTCGGCATTCGGCAGCAATGAAGTATTCCTCGAGAAATATATCGAAGCTCCCCGCCATGTGGAATTCCAGGTGGCGGCAGATAAGCACGGCAATGCCGTTTACCTGTTCGAACGGGAATGTTCCATTCAGCGGCGCCACCAAAAGATAATAGAAGAAGCGCCTTCGCCCGTAATGGACCCACTATTGCAGGAAAAAATGGGGCAGGCTGCCGTCAAAGCCATTGAAGCAGCGGGATATGATAATGTCGGAACGGTTGAATTCCTTGTAGATAAAGATAAAAACTTCTATTTTCTTGAAGTGAATACCAGAATACAGGTGGAGCACCCGATTACGGAAGCCACTACCGGCATCGACCTTGTCAAGCTACAAATTGCAATTGCCAGCGGCGAAAAACTGCCGTTAGCCCAAAAAGACCTGAAACAACACGGACATGCAATAGAATGCAGAATATATGCAGAAGACGGCGAGAACAATTTTATGCCGTCTTCCGGCAGGATATTGTTTATGAAAGCGCCCTTGGGGCCGGGTATCCGGTATGACAGCGGAATATACAGTGGCTCGGACATACCTGTTTTCTACGACCCCGTTATGGCCAAGCTGATTGCCTGGGGCAAAGACCGCGAGGAAGCGAGGGCAAGAATGATACTTGCGCTAAAAGATTGCGTAGTTTTGGGAGTTAAGGCCTCTGTAAATTTCATGCTCGATATCCTGAATCACCCGGATTTCATCGAAGGCAGGACATTTACCGATTTTATTGGAAAAAATATGGCCAGCTACGAACCGGAAGACGGCGAAGCTCTTAATGCTGCACTCCTTGCTGTGGGTATTCACAGCAGCAAAAAAAAGCAGGGCGGCGGAATTGCCGCAGGCCGCCAAGCTGTTCCCACTCCATGGGATTCTACAGGTAAATGGGAAATTTGTTTAAAAAAGTAAACTGATAATGGAAGTAAAATATAAAAACAAGATTTATAATACAGACATCGTCGAATCGGACGGATACTGCCAATTGGCTGACGGCGGCCATGCCTCGGAGATAAAAGGTTTTGCCGCAGGCGTCAATATTGTTAGAGTTTTCAACGGCAGCCGCTGGGTGAGCGTTTATTGTGCCGATGACGAATCAAAGTATTATGCATGGATAGAGGGAAGGCAGTTTGTTTTTGATAAGCCTAAAGAAGAAGAAAAGAGCTATGGAGCCGAAGATACGGATTCGGGCGACCGCCAGCCGGTTTTTGCCCCGATGCCCGGCAGCATAGTGAAAGTGCTTGTAGAAAAAGGGCAGAAGGTAACCGAAGGGCAGCCTCTGATAATAGTTGAAGCTATGAAAATGGAAACCACTTTGTATTCATCTATCGACGGCTGCGTTACCGAACTCAATGCCCGGCAAGGCGAGCAGGTGAATACAGACAGGATTTTGATTTTAATTGAAAAAGAAAATATTAATTCTTAAATAAAATTTAAGTAATTTTACATTTTTACGATAATAATAGTATTATTATTATGCACCCGAACATTTGGGCTAATAGATGAGTAATAACGATATAGTATTCTTTGTAGTCGATAACGACGGCAATAACAGGGGAACATTCGGCAGGTTAATCGAAAAACTTTTCCCTAATATAAAGTACGAATTAATCGACGATTCGTATAAAGCTATTAACCGGCTGAAGAATGAAACCCGCAAGATTATTCTGCTTGCCAATATTAATTTGCAGGTTATTAACGGCATGCAGTTGCTGTCAAAAATGAGGGAAGAAGAAAAAAACAAGGAATCATACGTCATTCTTATCAATCAGGGCACCGACAACGAATTGAATATCAAAGCTATCAAACAAGGAGCCGACGATGTTATATTCAAGCCATTCAGCTTCGACCAGCTTATCACAAAATTGCGTTCTGCTGTTCGCTATACTACTATGATGTGCAAAATTGAAGATGCAAATAAACAGATTGAAAGCCTGAAGGAAGAGCTTCATGGCGAAGTGATGAAAATGAAAGACAACCTCATCGACTTATATTTTGGGCGCGACCCTGAGTCGAGAAGCAAAGCACAAAGAATTACAGAAGGTTCTGTGTGGGTGGCAAAGAAAATCGGCACCCTAAGCGAGGATGAAATAAGAATTATAGAGCATGCAGCATCGCTCTGCTTTATCGGCAAACTAAAACTACCCGAGGCTATGCTGAAAGTGCCTATTATGAAAAACGGTATCGTAACAAATACCACTGTCGAAAAAGTACCAGGTGATGCAAAAACCATTGTCGGGAGGCTGAAAGGGTTCGAAGATATTGCTTTCAATGTCTATCATATTTTCGAGAACTTCGACGGCAGCGGCATACCCGAGAAAATTAAAGCCTGGCAAATTCCTATCGGTTCGCGAATAATCAGGGTGGCATGGGACTTCGAAGAGCAGTTGGAGCAATTCCGCGGTGTGGAATCCAAAGCCATGGAGATTATTTATCACGAGAGCAAAAGGCTTTATGACTTTAAAATTGTATCTCTGTTCGATCAGTACCTTGCCAATCTGCCTGCTAACCAACAGCGCGAGAAAGCCGTCGATATCAAGGAACTTGTCGAAAGCATGATTCTAAGCAGAAATATCGTTACCGAATCGGGCCTGAAGCTGATGTCCGCCGGATTGACTTTGAATATCGACTCTATCGATAAAATCAGGGAAATAAAAAAATCGGACCCCATTATTGGCGACATTTATATCCGCAGAAAAAAATAATTCAATTTTTTCGCTTTTGTACCAAAATAGTTTTATTCGATATTCGATTAATACCGAAAATTGTTATTTCTTTGGAAATCGCAAAAAAAAGTGCTGGTTATTATTGAAGGAAATGATATTTTTGCCAGAATTTTTTTCGCAGTTACGGAATACGTGAAATGAATTATTATATTAAATATAAATTGAGGTCATTATGTTTTGGACACCGGAATTAGCAGCGTACCTGGAAGATGCTCCATGGCCTGCAACAAAGGAAGAGCTACTGGACTATGCCAACAGGACAGGCTGCCCGCAGCAGATTTTAGATAATTTGACGGAATTGGACGACACCGACGAGTTGATTGAAGGAATGGAAGATCTTTGGCCCGAATACGAAGATATTTCGAACGAAGAGTATTTTTACAACGACGACGAAGAAGAACAGTATTTTTAGTTTTGCTCATGGAGTTTACATTTTAACTGGCTGTCTGATATGGCAGCCTTTTTTGTTCAGGCACTTTTTTTGATATGAAAAATTGTCTTAAATGTTGTTATTCTATAAACATTATTCGATTTTTTGAAAGTAGTAAAAGTTTATATAACCGGTTTGCTGTTGCTTTATGGCCTTAGTATTTGCCAGGCGGCAGATATTCCCCGGGTGCCTGCAGCGCCGCCGGCTGAATCCGACACCTACCTGGACGGCCTAAGCCAGCGCCTGTATGTGTCGTACAACAAGCCAGGGATGTATGAAATAGACGATATTATTTTATCGGGCAACAAAAGTTTTACATTCGATGAACTTATCGAAAGGATGCTTACAAGGAAAACAGAGCGAAGCCTGCCCCACGAAGTATTATTTAAGTATTATAAAGAACTCAATAAAAACAAACCGCTGAAAAGAATATTGCCGCCGCAGATGATTCGTTCGTTCGATAAAATAATCGGCACTATGGAAGGCGAAGTCTATTATTTCGAAAGAGGGTTAGTCGAGCAGGACGTGATATCGCTCAAAGAGTTTTATAACATCAACGGTTTTCACGATGCAGATATCCATTACATTTTTGGGGGCGATACAACTGAAAAAAAGAATATACTCGGCATTAAAATCTCCGAAGGAAACCAATACAAGGTAGCAACTATTGATTATATTGGCCTGGATTCTGTGCCCGGAGAACTGGCCGCTGAAATAAACAGCAAGCGAAAACTGAGGGAAGGCAGGTTTTTCAGCGAGGAAATGCTGCTCGATGAGGTTGCGGAAATTTACAAGATATTGAAAAATAACGGATATTACTACTCGTCAATCGAAATACTACCGGTAAAAATTAATAAAGAGTATTTACACGACTCAGTATTTGTTGTTTTTAGGCCCGGCACAAGGACAAAGATTTCTTCAGTTACGTTCATCGACAGCACAAAAAACCAGTCTATAGTCGGCGCCGGCATGAAACAGATGCAGATGGAGACAAAACCAGGCTCGTGGTATAGTATGGCCGATATAAACAAATCCCAAAGCAACCTTTATTCATTAGGCACTTTCGATATTGTGTCGATAGACACTTCATCAATGTTCAGCCCTGTAACCGATTCGTCACTTGGGCTGAAAGTGTTCCTGCAATACAGAAAACAGCAGGAATGGAGCCTTGGCTGGTTCCTCAACGTAACTACTATGCAAACGTACAACACCGGTATCGAGGCAAATTACCTGCACAGGAACATATTTGGCGCCGCACAGGTAATCAAGCCTTTTATAAGATACACCATCAAGGACCTCAGCAAGTCGGTGAATGATATTATTAACGGCAAAGAGCCGGAATGGGAAGGTCAGTTTGGTTTCAGTTTTGCCCAGCCGTTAATTACTGTCATCGACGGGGCTCGCTTATCCATGGTTTTGCAGCCTTCATATTATTACCAGAGAATCAGCTATGGTTTGACATTGAATACGGTATCCATCCCGGTGAAATTCCCTATTAAGCTTCACAGCAATACTTTTTTCAACTCGCTAAGTATCGATTTTTCATTCGAAAGCCAAACCCCAAAAGACCTGCAGAAAACAAAGGGCGAAGTCTTTTTGGATAAAAATTACAGCTACAGAGACAGCCTTTATATTATTAGTACTTTCAGGATGTACGACAACCTGGAGAATGCATATATCAGCAAAGGTTCGGATGTTTATCTGACAGCCAACCTGCTGGGCCTCACCGTTTACGGCGATACCAGAAACGATCCGTTTTCGCCCCGGAAAGGGTATTATACTTCCATTGATTACGAAGGATACAATCCCGTTTTTTGGGGCTTGTTCGAGGGAATAAACGCCATGGGTGCCAAAATAGACAACATTAGAGATGATGTACTCGGAATTGCGAATTTTCATAAATTATCTTTCACCAGTTTCTGGTTTGTGCCCGGCAGCCGCAATGTCGTTTATGCTTTCAAGCTTAGGGCAGGGCATATAATCTGGAACGACAGAGAAAACTCGTATATTCCATTCGACAGGCAATTCTTTGGCGGGGGCGCCAACAGCGTTCGCGGGTGGCCTTCGCGCAGGCTCAGGTACAGCAAAAAAGGTTATGAATTTTATGATAATATTACAGGAATAGATAAGGATAGATACTTTGCTCAGTACGACTTTGTTGGCGGCCTTAGCCTTATCGAAGGCAGTTTCGAATGGCGCTTTAAGTTCATCAAACCGGCAGGCACGACGTCGTCGCTAATGAACCTGCTGGAAAATTTCGGAGTTGTGTATTTTATCGATTTCGGCAATGTGTTTGGCTGGGCAACCGTAGCCGATACATCCAATTCGGATATTATCAGCAACAATCTCTCTCTTGGTGATTACCTTGAGGGGCTAGCGGTATCGACAGGAGCAGGTATCCGGTTCGATACTCCGGTGGGGCCTGCAAGGCTCGATTTTGCGCTTCCGGTATATTTTCCTTCGAGCCCGAAAAGTATTAATACTATATTTTCGAGGCAATCACCCCTGTCTTATTTACAGATTCACTTTGCCTTGGGCCATGCTTTCTAATGCCGGCAGGCTCAGTATTCGTAATCTACAAATACCTTTTTTTCCACCACAAGGTTCAACAGGCCGAGAACTGCATTGTGGTCGGGATGGTTCCTGTATTCTTCCAGTTCGTCGGGCGAGACGAAGGTACATTGAAGGGCAAGGTCGCAGGCATGTTCCGATTCGGTAACATTGATGCCGGTTTCGAAATCGAGCACAACGTCGATTTTTTCGGGCAGTTCATCCAACGCTTGCTTCAGCCTGGCAATATTATCTTTTTTAGGCATACCGCCTGCTTCTTCGTAGAATTTTAATAATACAATATGTTTTATCATACCGTTTCGATATTAATATTACAAAAAAGTAATATACAAAAAAATTCAGACAATTCTGCCAAATGCTTTGTAAATAAGCCGGAAAAGCACAGGCCCCACAACTACCCTGATGCTGCAAATCAATATATACCAGCGCCTTAGCGGAATCATGCCGCAATAGGCGCCGATACATATAAGGAAATTTACAGGATTGTTTTTTGGTTCTATAACGGTTTGTATGGGTAAATAAACGAATTGGTAATCATGTGAAA
>DAINRZ010000116.1:0-9155 GCA_036741575.1 Kapaibacterium sp. (SeqCode) | reverse complement strand
GAGATTCAGGTAGGCATCGCCAAGCAGGTCATATGCTGCCGGGCTGTCGTGATTTTTCGAAATCACTTCCTTAAAATTCCTGACGGATTCATCATAGAATCCCAACCTTAGATTGGTGACACCAAGATGGAAAAAAGCTATAGTGAAGTTCGGATTCTTCTCGGTAACCACCTGGTAATAAAGCCTGGCGTCGCGCAAGTGCCCGTAATGGTAACTCATAATACCCAGCCAGTAGTTGGCCATTAAGAAATCAGGGTCTATCCCGAGTACTTTTTTCATGCACTTAATTCCCTTGTCAATCCTAACCTGCCTGTAATAAGCCAGCCCCAGGTCGTAAATTGCTGTAGGGTAACCCGGCAACAGATCGACAGCTTTTTCCAGGTATTCGATTGCCTCCTTTAGGTAGCCTTCGCGGTAATAAACATTGCCGGCATGCTTGTAAACAATTCCGGCCTCGGGGTATTTCTCCAGGGCTATTTTGTAATGCTCCAAAGCCTTGGGGTACTCGCCTTTAATTTCTGCTTCGTAAGCCAGCATAATTTCAGGGTCGTTCAGGTTTAGGATTCTATTTGAATCGGCCATATATCAATCTCCGGATTCTCAATTTATAAAAAAATTTAAAATCTAAACAACAAACTAATAGACACAAGACAATAATAATATTGTATCGAATAATTAAAAAAACGTTAGCTAAAAAAACTAAAATGACACAGGCGCGGGGTTCTCGCCAGAGTAATCGTAGAAACCTTTTCCGGTTTTCCTGCCATAATGGCCTGCGGCAACAAGTTTCCTGAGCAGCGGAGCCGGGCGGTAGCGCGGATCGCCCAGGTCGTTGTGCAGCACCTGCATAATGGCAAGTGTGGTATCGAGCCCTATGAGATCGGCCAGGAACAGGGGCCCCATAGGATGGGCAAGGCCAAGCTTGGCAACGTTATCGATTGCATCCACAGTGCCGACGCTTTCCATGACTGCAAAAACGGCTTCGTTGATGAGCGGCATAAGAATCCTGTTGGCAATAAAGCCCGGGTAGTCGTTGGCAAGGACAGGGGTTTTACCAAGGCCTTCGGAAATTTCCTTAATAACGGCATAGGTTTCGTCGCTCGTAGCCAGGCCCCTTATCACTTCGACAAGCTTCATCATTGGCACAGGATTCATGAAATGCATGCCGATAACTTTGTCAGGTTTTTTCGTATTCGCTGCAATTTCCGTGATGGATATAGTTGATGTATTCGATGCAAGAATGGCATCTGGTGCGAGGATAGAATCCAGCTCCCTGAAAATTTTAAATTTAAGCTCTTTGTTCTCGGTGGCCGCTTCAATTGCCAGGCCGGCATCTTTGCCGTCGGCTGGATTCGTTGTAGTAGTAATCTTAGCAAGCGTGGCATTCATTTCATCTTCGGTAACAGCGCCCTTTTTCACCTGCCTGGCAAGGTTCTTTTCGATAGTGCCCACGGCTTTCTTCAGCGCTTCTTCGAACGCATCGGCAAGCACCACGTGATATCCTTTTTGTGCAAAAACATGAGCGATACCGTTACCCATAGTACCTGCACCAACAACTAAAATTTTCTCGATTTTCATAGCAACCCTTTTCAATAATTCTTGGAAATGTAATTAACTTAATGTAATAAAATTCTAAGGAAAAAAGAAAAAAAATGTTTTATCAGTAAATCCTTTTCGTAACAAAAAAGTTTTCTGTATTGTAAACAGTGTCGAAATTCTTCATCAGCTTGCCGAATACGGTGTCTTTTGCCAGCGCCTCGCAGCTCGGCATATTATGCCCGTTAATCCACAAGTGGCGGTCGTTGTTCTGAATTATCAGCCATTTTGCATTCTGCATCTCGCTGCGGAATTTATCCTGCCAACGGTGTATTTTATGGGTTCCAAGGTAAAAGCAGGACTGTTCGAAAGCAGATGTCCGGTAATCGCCAAGCAGCAGGTTTATCAGGTTGGCGCCCGTACTTATGGTGATTACTGTATCCTCGGTGCGGGCATTCGATTTAATAAACTCCGCCGCCGATTTCATTTGCACTCTTGTATTAGCGCTTTCGCCCGGCCTTTCGAATAAATTGTCGTATTTAGTTGTGTTTGTCATGTAGAAGTATGGCATCCTGATGTTAAACACCCAGCGCGATAAAGGGCTATAAACAATCAGAAATGCAACTGCTGAAACTGCAATAAACTTCAGCGGAAGATTCATCCTGCTGAATCCTGCTTTTATCAGGGCATACATCTCCCCTGCCCCGAAAGAAGCAAAAATCGCAGCTATAATCAAAAACCTGGTGAAATGGTAGATATGCAGCTTTCTTTCAATGAATACAGTGACCAAAAGTATCACTCCGAATACTGCCAGTGTCTGCATAAACCTGTTCTTTCCTGCATTTCCTTCGTCATTCCTAAACAGCCTGGCAAAGGCAATTACAACAAACGTTAAATACAATAACGAGAAATTATCTGCGATAATAGCCGAGCCTTCTTTTATAATATACTTGAATAACTCAGTATTTAAAGCAGGCATTGAAGAATAGAACAGAGAATAATCGAAAACGTCGGTAAATCCCTCCCACACGCCTTGCTGCAGGAACACGAGCGATACGGATGCAATGAATACTAACATTCCGGCTGCCTGGATTAAACCTGTAATTATCAGGCCCGAGGCCATCCTTTGCCCGGGCTGGAAATACCAGAACAGGAATGCCGAAGGTATTATTAAAATCGCAAGGTTGTACTTGAAAAAGAACATTACTCCCGTCATTGCCCCAAGCAAAAAATTCCATCCGGATTTTGGACTTTTATTGAGTACAATATGTATCATCCAAATAATAACAAGGTTGATGTGGGTGTCGCTCTGGAAAGTAAAGTTTGCACCTAACGAAGTATAGAGCAGGCTGTAAAGTATAATATTAATAAACGCAATTTTCTCATCGCCGGTCGATTTTTTTATTACATAAAAGGCTGAGCCTAATATTACCATCTGGTAAAGAAAATCGATTATCCTGACAATAAACTCCGAGCCTGATGAAATCAGGTAAACCGGGATATAAAGAAAGTAAATCAGCGGTGGTTTCAGGTCTATTGCATCGACGTAGAGGGTATGGCCGGCAAGCAGCTTACGGGCAATATTCATAAAGACAATCGAATCGTTGCCCAACGGGAAAAACAATAAAGGGAACAGAAGGATAGTCCCCGAAATAATGAAAACCAGCTTTATGTTTCTTTTCATCCAATCAATTTTCAAATAATTAAAAAGGGATTTCATTTTTTAGCCAAATATAATTATTTTTAACTAAGTAATATATTCCGAAATGAAACGGGTGCTCCGATGAAAGAAAAAACATACAAAGCATTGCTTGTCGAAGAATACGGCGCGGGGAAATTCAGGCGCTCGATTACACAAAGAAATATATCCGTTCTTGGCGAAGGCGGAGTGTTAATCAAGGTCCGTTATACTTCGCTCAACTATAAAGACGGGCTATCGGCCCGGGGCCACAAAGGCATAACCAGCAAATACCCCCATACTCCAGGTATTGATGCCGCAGGTATCGTCGAGGAAAGCACAGACGGTATATTTACTCCCGGCGACGAGGTATTAGTAACCGGGTACGACCTGGGAATGAACACAAACGGCGGATTCGCTGAATATATCAGGGTGCCTTCAGATTGGATTGTGCCACTTCCGGCAGGCCTCTCGCAGAAAGAATCGATGATGCTCGGTACGGCAGGTTTCACTGCCGCTTTGTGTATCAATGAACTAAAAATAGGCGGAATCGAGCCGGGAATGGGCAGGATATTGGTGACGGGCGCTTCAGGCGGAGTAGGTACACTGGCCGTTGCAATGCTATCAAAGTTGGGATATGAAGTAATTGCCTCGACGGGCAGCATCGAAAACCAGGATTTCCTCAGGTCTGTTGGAGCAACCGAAATTATCGACAGGGCCGAAGTTTACGATATGAGCGGCAGGCCATTGCTATCGGGCAGGTGGATAGGGGCAATAGATAATGTCGGCGGGAATACGCTCTCATCGGTGCTTCGGTCAACAAAGCAATGGGGAACAGTATGCTGTGTGGGCAACGTCGAATCGGATAAATTCGAATGCTCGGTATATCCCTTTATACTTAGGGGAACAAGGCTGGTTGGTGTGGACTCTGCCGAAAAGAAAATGCCGCTGAGAAAGGAAATTTGGAGCAAGCTGGCCGGCGGATGGAAGCCGGCTGTTTTAAATGATATCTGCAGGGAAATCGTTTTAGACGATATCGAAAACGAAATCCAGACCATACTTCGGGGGAAAATTACCGGCAGGATTGTTGTAAGAGTTTAATAATGAAAGGGATAGTTTGAATAGTTTTGTCCTCAAAAAATATGTTTTAATAATTGCATTCTGCCTTGGAGCAGTTGTTTCGTGCAGCAGCGAAAAAGAAACCGGCGATAATGCGGGGAGTCAAATAAATATCGATTATGTCGCCGAAAATTATATCATTTTGGCATTCCGGTTAAATAAATTCGATCACAATTACATCGATAATTATTTCGGCCCGGACAGCCTGAAAGCAATAGGCGAAAAAGACAGCACAGGGCTTAAGGAAATAATAGCACGCGGCAACCAGCTGCTGGCAATACTCGATACTATTATGGGAAGTAACGCTGATTTGAAAGTACGAAAGAAATTCATTAGCGCTATGCTCGGGGCACTCGTGGCAAAAGCACAGATACTCGACGGAAAAAAATATAACTTCGACGAAGAGTGCAAAGCTCTTTACGGTGTCAATGTCCCAATACTCCAGGAGAACTATTACCAGAAAATCCTTGTAAAAATAGACAGTATCCTGCCTCCATCCAAAAAAAATCTAAATGAAAGATACGAAGAATTTGCCGCTAATTTTGTTGTCCCAATGGAAAAAATTGATACGGTATTCAGGCTCGCAATCGAGGAAGGCAGGCGCAGGACAAAGGAATATATAGAACTTGTTACTGGCGAGAAATTTATTATTGAATATGTAACAGGTAAGCCCTGGGCTGCATACAACTGGTATAAGGGTGCAGGCAACAGCATTATCCAGGTGAATACAGATGTGCCGATGACGATTGATAAAATAATCGAATTAGCATTCCACGAGGGCTATCCCGGCCACCATGTTTACCATCAGTTGCTCGAAAAGCAGATGGTTTGGGAGAATAAATGGCTGGAGTACAGCATCTATCCGCTATTTAGCCCACTGGCGCTAATTTCGGAAGGTACTGCCAATTACGGCGTCGAACTTATTATGACAATGGATGAAAGGGTTAAATTCGAAAAAGAAGTATTGCTGCCTGCAGCAGGCATCGATACTAACAATTATTCCAGATTTAAAGATTTGGTAAGGCTAAAAAATAAACTTAATTATGCTGCCAACGATGCGGCCAGGTTTCTTATCGAAGGCAGGAAAACAAAAGATGAAGCTGCTGCCTGGCTTGCCAAACACCAGATAAGAACCCAAAGCGAAGCTATGAGGTTTATGGATTTCATTGAAACTTACGGGGCTTATGTAATAAACTACAATTACGGCAAAGACCTTGTGAAAAACTATATAGAATCGCACGGCGGCAAAAACGACAGGCATTTGCAAAAAAGCCTGTTCAAAAAATTGTTGACGACTTCTGTTATTCCTTCAGACCTTAAAGATTAGGATATTCGGGTGAATGCATCATAAGTAATTGCAATATAAAATATTACTCAAATTCAGACGTAAATATTTGAGAATTGTAACATTTTTGGAAAAGAGATGAAAATTAGGACTTTAATGACTGCGCTGGCCATGATTGTTGCAGGCAGCATGTTTGCTGCCGCTTGCGATATCCATATCAATACGGTAGGCGAAAAGAAGCAAAAGTATTCATCGGGTGATGAGGTCATTGTAAAAGTAGAGGTAGTACTGACTCATAAAAACTGCCCCGAAAGCCTCGACAAAACCAAATTCCTGCTCGACGGAATAAAGGTGCTGGGACAAACGAAATGGGTTGAAAAAGGTACGGGCATTTGGGAACGGAAATTAAAACTACAGGTGACAAATTCACCCTCGGGCAAAGCCAGCCTGAAAGCCGAACGTAAATGCGATAAAGAAGGCGGCAAAGGAGTTCTTAATTTTGTAACTGATTGAGAAAAAAAATATTTTTTTTTGTAACATTTTTGATTTTTTGTGTCTATCTAAATAAATAATATGTAAAACAATGTCGTAGCAAATGGCCGATTTATCGAAATATGAGGATAGCGCGCTAATAGATGCTTTCATCAATTCGAAGAAAGATGCTAATAAAGCATTTGCCGAAATCTACGACAGGCATTCCAAAAACATATTTGCTTACATACTTAAAATTGTAAATAACAGGGAACAAGCAGAAGACTTGTTTCAGGAAACGTTTATCAGGTTTTACCAGAATGTGAAATTCAATTACAAAGGCGGCAGCCTGATTGGTTTCCTTATTACGATAGCAAGAAACTTGTGCCTGAATTTCAAAAGAGATAACAAACCGGCCATTTCTCTCGAAGAAGTGAATTTTGGGGCGCCGGTTGCAGATACTGACGTGAACAGCGAGTACAAAGAAATTGTAACAGCTGCTCTCGACCTGCTTGACCTCGAACTTAAAGAATTGCTAGTATTAAGAATTTATGATGGCATGAGATACGAAGATATTGCTGAAATAACAGGAATGACAGTAGGCAATGCCAGGCTGAAAGTATTCAGGGCCAAAGAAAAACTCAGGAGTATTCTGACTCCCTATTTAAAAGAGTATATTAGTTAAAATTGCGGAATATAATGATGAACAACAACGAACTGATTAATGAATTTTTGGATGGAGGCATGCTGCCCGCAGACGAGGATAAATTCCTGATGATGATGGCCGGCAGCGATGACCTGAAGTCCGAATTTAAAAGGGCAATGTTTATAGAAAGCACCCTCAAAGAAGAAGCTGCATCGATAGCGCCTTCCACCAAGTCAACAATGCAGTTGTTCTCGACGCTTGGAATAAATTACACAAATATTATCGAAGGAAAGACATTTTATCAAAAATCAGCCGAGGTCCTCTCAAAATACATTAGAAAGGCAGCTCCATCAATAATTACTGCAATTTTAGTTTCTGCTGCCGTATCGTGGTATTTCATCGAGAATAACAATCAAAGCCTGATAGTTCCTGCTTCGCAGCCAGCCACAGCTAACACTGCTAGACCTATGGCACAATCCTACTCTCATGGCTTCCCCCTGATGAGTAGTTTTGCTTTTGAAAATTCAGGCTCAGGCTTTGTACAAAAACAGGATAACTCGATTACTGATAATGAAGTTAAGAAAAATACTCCAAAAGTTGTAGCTACTGATAATTCTGAGGATGGCAACAGTACGTCAGCTAATATAATTTCACATATAATGAATGAACAGCCTGTGGAATTCAGCAGCATCGATCCCGGCACAAAGGATACGGATATTGATTTTAGATTAACCCCTGCGAATATAAGAATGCCCGGAGGAATTAACCCTGTTACTCTAAATAGTGCAGTTAAATACTCAGGATACTCGGTCACTTTTACAGGATCGGAGGATAAATCCCTGAAAAACGTGACTTATGCAGAATCCTCTCATCCAGTATTTTCTCGTAATGGCCTCGAAATCATGTATGCAGTTGATGAAGGAGTGCAAATCGGGTTAGACCTTAGGCAGGAATATTTTTTCCAGGATTTCAAGAAGTTTGATGAAAACCATGTATGGAGCCAGTATTACCAGCATCCGAACTTTTTTACCACAAGTGTGGCAGCAAGGTTTAGGATTTCTAAATTGTTCGATAAAACTAATTTAATCGGTAAAGTAGGCTTAGGTATAAATAAAGCAGGCCCGGTATTCAGGGAAATGATAGGTTTGGAATATGAAGCAACAGACAGGATTGGCCTAACATTAGGGATAGAAAACAGCAACCTGGTGTATTCAGAGGGCAATGCAGTTTACATCACCCCAAAACTGGGACTTACTTACGGTGTAAAATTAAATTTGTAATTGTTCGTGTGTTTTATTAATTTACATTAATGTAATAATGGGATTGGATAGAGAATGAGTATAATAAATAAAATGTTGACAATAGCTGCCTTGGCGGCTTTACTCTTATCCTGCCGCGATTCCCTTGGTATTGACGAAGATTATATCAAAATACCTTTAGAAAAGCCCGATAAAGATAACTCATACCTGATAGACAATCCCGATATAGAATTTTCAGAAATTACCAATGGATCTAACTCCGACGACAACCAATCCCAGATACTGGATAATTACCTGCTCAGCAAAGGCTCATTTAAAGCCGACACAACCGGTAATTCCCCGGTTATGTGGATAGAAATGGATGTTGCTTATGTGGACGACACAAGTGAAAACCCCAACCGCATAACAAGAATTATTGATTTCAAGCTCAAAATTGACTCAGCGGTAATTGGTAAAGACTACATATTAAACGGCAATCTCGATGGTTCAAACTGGATTAAAATTACCGTACTAAACGAAATTACCGGCGAAATAACAAAATTAACCGGTACAGACCTGCTGGCAGAACTCGAATTCGTTAAATACGACCCCGAAAACAATGTCGTTATTTGCCAGCTGACAATAAAACTACCCGGCGTTTCGGGCAGCAGCCAGGTACTTTTCAGGGGCCTGTTCAAATTCAAACTTGTAAGTTCACCTAAATACACCGAGTTAAGCGTTAAGCCAAAGAAGAAATAATTTTATTTTATAAACCATTAAACCTTTTCAAAAATATTTTGTCTAATATATAAATCTGGTATATAATTTGAGATAACATAAATCAGATAAACTCCTAAAAAACACTGAGAAAAAAAAGCCGGCCTGCGAATCCGGCTTTTTTCTTTTTTATCCATATGTTTTATTTAATCATAGCATATTCTTATATTTACTTTTTCATTTTGCAGAAATATTTTATAATTCAATGGGAAAAGAAAAACAAACGCCTCTAATCAGGCAATATACTCAGATAAAATCAAAATACCCCGATACTGTGCTGCTGTTTCGTATGGGAGATTTTTTCGAGACATTCAACGAAGATGCCGAGATTACGGCAAATGTCTGCAATATAGCACTTACCAAACGAAATAACGGCGGAGCAGGCGATATGCCCCTTGCCGGTTT
>DAINRZ010000115.1:0-9165 GCA_036741575.1 Kapaibacterium sp. (SeqCode) | reverse complement strand
TACTTTTACAGAATGCACCCTAAAAACACCGGCGGGCTAAACGACGGCGATATATGGTATTCCATTCTGCAGAAAGACAGCACTTGGGCTCCCGCCATAAATATCGGGCCGCCCCTGAATAACATCGGCACAAACTATGTCCTTTCAGTTACTCCCGACGGGAACACCCTACTGTTAGGCAACAAATACCTCCAAGACGGAGAAACCACAAAGGGTGTTTCTTATTCCACACGTACAGAATATGGCTGGGCTTTCCCAAAAGAAATAAAAATCCTGGATTTTGATAACAGACACAGGTATTTTGCGGAATACTTCCTTTGGAATGACGGTCGCACAATGCTTCTGGCAGCCCAGACACCTGAATCGTATGGCGATCTTGACTTATATGTTTCTTTCAGGATTGACGATACAACATGGGCAAAGCCCATCAACCTGGGCAATACCATCAACACATGGGGCACCGAATACTCCCCTTTCCTTGCAGCCGACGGCAGGTCGCTCTATTTTTCGAGTACTGGCCACGGCGGTTACGGTATGTCAGATATATTTGTCAGCTACAGGCTCGACGACAGTTGGATAAATTGGACGAAGCCAGTCAACCTGGGGCCTGATATAAATACCGCTAAGGTCGATGCAAATTTCAGGATTACTGCAAAGGGGGATTATGCTTTTTTTGCTTCGGAAGACGGATCTATGGGCGAAAAGGATCTTTTCAGGATCAGGGTGCCCGAAAATGCAAAGCCCAAACCAGTATTAATGATTAACGGCACAGTAACTGACGAAATGGCTGGAATACCGCTAATGTCAAAAGTAATTTACGAGGTTCTGCCCGGAGGTGAAGAAGCCGGTCAGGCAAGGACTGATCCATTGACAGGTAGGTACGGCATTACGCTCCCTCCGGGAAAGAAATATGGTTTCCGTGCCGAAGCAGCCGGTTATATTCCAATCAGCGATTATATTGATGCCGATTCAGTAAAGGAATTTGCAATCATCGAGCTCAACCTGAAGATGGCTAAAACCGAGGACGGGCGTGTTATCAGGATGAATAATATTTTTTTCGATTTTGATAGTTATGTATTAAAAGAAGATTCTTATCCCGAACTGGACAGGACTGTGGACTTTATGAATAAATACAAGAATATCAAATTATTGATTATGGGCCACACCGACGATATTGGTTCTGAAAAATATAATCTGGATTTATCTGAAAAAAGGGCTCAGGCTGTTATGAATTACATGTTAAGTAAAGGTATTGATAGAAGCAAACTCAGATGCAAAGGCTTCGGTAATTCCATGCAACTAGAAACAGGTGACAACGAAGAATCGCGTAGGAAGAACCGAAGGGTTGAATTCAAAATTGAAAAGAAATAATATGATTTTTATTGTAACTAATCTATAAAAAGTAATGAATTAAACTACAAATCAAATACCTGACTGATGAGAAATTTTCCCATATAGATTACAAAATAATTCTTAAGTTAGTAAAAATGAGAATTTTCATGTATATTCTTTTAAAAACAATTTTTTCATCAACATTTGGGTTTTATTATGGCAGACTATAAAATAATCTGGACGAAAATCGACGAAGCCCCGGAAATGGCTTCCTATTGTTTACTCCCTGTGGTTAAGGCTTTTACCAAAGGAACCGGTATTAGTGTGGAAACAAGCGACATATCTCTGGCAGGCAGGATAATAGCCAATTTCCCCGATAAACTAAAAGATGAACAGAAAATTCCCGACAATCTGGCTATTCTTGGCGACCTTGTGAAAAAGCCCGAAGCAAATATTATTAAACTGCCAAATATTAGCGCTACAATTCCCCAGCTACAGGCTGCCATCAAGGAATTGCAGCAGAAGGGCTACGATATACCCAATTACCCCGAAGAACCCAAAAATGACGAGGAGAAAGCACTTAAAGACAGGTTTGCTAAAGTATTAGGCTCTGCTGTCAATCCCGTGCTGCGCGAGGGCAATTCCGACCGCCGGCCGGCTGTTGCAGTTAAGAAATTTGCGCAGAAATACCCGCATAAAATGATGAAACAATGGCCAGAATCTGGCTCGAAAGCTCGAGTGGCTCACATGGACGAAGGCGATTTCTACGGCAACGAAAAATCGATGACTGTGGACAAAGCAGGAAATGTAAAGATTGAATATATCGACGAGGCAGGAAATGTTAAAATCCTGAAAGAAAAGCTTTCGCTACTCGAAGGCGAAATAATTGACTCTACAGTAATGAATGTGACAGCTCTGCGGCGCTTCTATGCAAAAGAAATCGAACAGGCAAAGTCCGAAGGCATATTATTCTCACTGCATCTGAAAGCCACTATGATGAAAGTGTCCGATCCAATTATGTTCGGGCACTGTGTTTCTGTATTCTATAAGGATGCTTTGGAAAAACATGCTGACCTATTGAGGGAAATAGGCGCTAATGTGAACAATGGAATAGCCGATGTACTGGAAAAGCTGGCAAAACTACCCCCCGAAAAGAAAGCCGAAATTGAAGCCGATATAGAAAAAGTTTACATAAACCGCCCTGCACTGGCAATGGTAGATTCGAGGTACGGCATTACTAATCTGCATATACCAAATAATATTATTATAGATGCTTCCATGCCTAATGTTGTGCGCGACGGAGGAAAAATGTGGAACAATGAAGACCAGCTTCAGGACTGCGTAGCAGTAATTCCCGACAGGTGCTATGCTACAATGTACAAGGCTATACTTGAGGATGCAAAAGCAAACGGGCAATTCAATCCGGCAACAATGGGCAATGTCGCCAATGTAGGATTGATGGCACAGAAAGCCGAAGAATACGGCTCGCACGATAAAACATTCGAGGCTCAGGGAAACGGAGTAATTCGCATAGTTGACTTCGAGGGAAATATCTTGATGGAACAAAAGGTGGAAAAGGGAGATATATTCAGGATGTGCCAGGCCAAGGACCTTCCGATAAAGGATTGGATTGGCCTTGCCGTCAGGCGTGCCAGGGCAACAGGCTCTCCTGCAATGTTTTGGCATGACGAAAACAGGGCCCATGACAGGGAAATAATCAAGAAAATAAATAAATACCTGCCTGAATACGATACTGCAGGGCTCGATATAAGAATTATGAAGCCGATAGATGCAATGAATTTCACTCTCGAAAGGGTGCGCAAGGGGCTTGACACAATATCAGTTACTGGCAACGTACTAAGGGATTACCTTACTGACCTCTTCCCAATTTTGGAACTCGGTACAAGCGCCCGGATGCTCTCGATAGTTCCCCTGCTGAACGGTGGAGGCTTGTTCGAGACTGGTGCTGGCGGCTCCGCTCCTAAGCATGTTCAGCAATTGCAGAAGGAAGGACATATACGTTGGGATTCTCTTGGTGAATACTGTGCGTTAGTTCCATCATTAGAACTGATAGCCGAAAAATCAGGCAATAAAAAGGCGAAAGTAATCGCAGAAGCTTTGGACGTAGCTATAGGTAACTACCTTGAAAACGGCAAACTGCCTTCCCGCAAAGTCAACGAAATAGACAACCGCGGTAGTTCTTTCTATCTTTCTCTCTATTGGGCTGAAGCGCTTGCAGCACAGGACAATGACGCAGAGCTTAAAGCAAGGTTTGTGCCTGTAGCCATAGCGTTAAAAGAAAATGAAGCGAAAATTTCAACAGAACTGCTTGCCGCTCAGGGCAAGCCTGCCGATTTAGGAGGGTATTATTATCCCGATTTTGATAAAACTACAGCAGTAATGAGGCCCAGCCCGACTTACAATACAATTATCGACGGGATGTAAAACTACACGGAAGCTTCATCTTATGCCGCTTGCTCAGTGGGGGTACCGAACAAGCGGCATATTAAAGCCCTTCATATGAAAATTAGTTCAGCTGCTGTCTTCTAATTTTCAAATCAGAAGAATAAGGGAAATTAGAGGTTGTAGCTTTAAATATCTTTTAACCTGTGGGTGGCTAATTATTTGGCAATGCATTGTAAAGTTGTCAACCAAACTTGCTTCCCGTTATTGTTTTTTTACTATATCCCTTAAGCAAAAAAAACGCCGGATTGTAAAGCCCGGCGTTTTTTTAGTTATGTTATTAAAATTCTGTGCTATTTCACGATGTTCAAATTCTGTGACTTCACTTCGTTCCCTGCCCTGAACTGTACGGTATAGGAACCCGAAGGAAGATCTTTAGTGTCGAGCCTGAATGTGTATTCGCCAGCCTTTAGGTTGCTCGAAAGAGGCAGCAACATAAGTTCGCCGTTGGTATTGAATACCCTTATCTCGGCCCAGCCATCTAGCGCTGTTGTAAAATCGATGTCTGCACCGTCCGGCCCTGCAGGATTAGGTTTTATTAGGCTGATTGTGTTTTCGCCAAATATTTTGCGCACGTGCATAAGGTTGCCGACGCAAATCGGATTGAGCGATATGATTACAGCAGGCTCTTGTTTGATGGTAACGCAACTGTTATCAATCGGCATCAGAGTATGATCAACTTTAGCTGTACTACTGAGTCCAACCGGTAAGTAAGTCATGAACCTGACATTAAGCAATTCGCCGGTTACATCGAAATCAGCGTTGCCCAATGCTTCCAACCTGACTGAAATAGTACCTGATTTTTCGTTTATCTTAGGATATCCTGTAGCAATTCTGTAATTAGCAGGAGAAAGTGCACTGCCGAGCTTAATTAAGCTAGGTTTCAGGAATTCATGGCCTTCAGTATAATTAATATCGATATCAATAATCTGAAGGTCGGCAAAATCGATTCGTTCTCCTTCGTTCATATTAATGGATATAATAGCTTCTTCGCCTATTGTTTTAGTCTGGGTAGCAGGCGACAGAGAGCTTATACGGTCGAAATGCTGAGCTTCGCAGTCCAAAACAGCAGCAATTGCAGGATTATCCTTGCTGTCGTTGTTAAAGACCAGATTTGTCTTAAATTCACCTTCCTTTGTTGGAGTATATTTCACTTTGATTGTCTTGGATTCTCCGGGTTTAAGAGTAAATCCAACAGCATCATTAGGATCGACAAAGGAGAATTCGGGCATGATAGGATCAAATTCTATAGTGCTCATAACCAAATCATATGTTCCAGTATTTGTTATAGTCGCCTCGAGAATATCCTCCTCGCCGGTGCAAATATTGGATTCATCACCATCGACAACCATAGCCTGGAATCTGCCCTCGCCTTTCCAGTTTGTCGTCACTTCGGTTTCGGCGTCGCTTACAGTAACAAGGCTGGCACTGTGTGTGCCGTCGAATTGAGCCACAAACTCAGCGTCGATGGTTACACTGCTGTCAGGGGCGAGAATAATCTTGCCGCCGCGGTCTGTCAGCAGGGTTTTGTAATCATAACGGAAACCTTTTTTCCCGGGAGTCAGCAAATCTGTCGAAATATCGTCAGAGTTAGGCTGGCTTATGAAATTGGTTATTGTTAAAGTATCCTGCCATTCGTATGCTTCGTTCGTAACTTTAATCTGCCTTTTCTGAATATTGTTCTCGTCCTTAATCAATGTAAGCCCAAAATCCATATCTTCGGTTTTGGCGCGCGGCACGATACCGATACCTTTCAGCACCGACTTGGTTGGTGTAGAAGCCGTGCTCTCGAATATAATCTCAATTTCATGCTCGCCAACAGTCTTAGGCTGGAATTCAACTTTAATTAGCTTTTTCTCGCCTGCTTGCAGAGTAAGCGTAAAATCACTTTGTTTGAAAATGAACGATGATTGCTCGCCTTTGACAGTAACAACTTTTTCAATGTTTACCTGTACTTCTTGCGAACCGTCGTTTTCGAGCAGTATGGCATCAGGCTGGCCGGGTACCCATTTGGTATCATATGGACCGCGTTTATGGTTAGGCCTGTCAATCCTGCACCTGCCCCAATCGTACCCGTTGGCTATCAGGCCGGGTTTGATACCTATACCTGTTATCAATGCAACGTTATCTATTTTTGTTCCTGCATCGCTAATGAATACAATCGAATCATTGAAATTGCCTTCGGCATCGGGAATAAAATCAACGTTAACAGGTACATCGTCTCCTTTAAAAGGAATAATCAAAGGATTCTGCTCGGACAACTTGCGCAAATCATGAGTGTAAACCGACAGGAAGTTACCCTGGTATCCGGTTATTCTCAGGTCAACGGTTCCGAGGTTTTTAATAAAGAAAGTCTTGGAAGCTTTTTTGCCTACAGTAATGGCCGGGAAATTAATATCGGTAACCTCGATTACTGGCTCGCCCACATATGCACGGAGTTCTGTCCAGTACTCGAAAACGCAGGTGTCACCCATGCCGATATAATCAGTAAATGTCCCTTCTTCTTCGGCCTTGAACTTAACCCTGAATTCTTTTACCTCTTTGGGTTTCAATTCGAAAGGCAGAGTTACGTCCAGTAATTCAAAATGCTTGTTGCCAAACTTCAGGTGATGGCTGTCTAATTTAACAGATGATTGGGTTGAAAGATTTTTGATAGTATATTTTTTAATTTCCTCCTGACCTAATTTCATTACACCCCAGTCGAGAAGCTCAGGCTCCATTGAAATTTTTATTGCATAATAATTAATTATTATGGTAGTATCGTTGCCGCGCCTGTCGGTAAATGTAATAACAGCGCGGGCATCCCTCTTTTTATCAATAACTTCTAAACTCCATGATATCTCCTGTTCCATTCCGGGGATAAAATCATCATACAAGAACCTGTAGTTAAAACTTTCCTCGGAATCGAAAACAACCATAGCGAGGTTCGACCTAACTTCAACATCTTCGGGCATATCCCTTACTTTTGCATCGATGGTGCTGCCGGTGCAATCAAGCAACCATGTCGGATACGGTGCTATTGTATCTGGTTTTTCTAAGTCCATAAGAGCAGCGCTTGTAGGGAATCCGTAGGAATCGCACCAGTCATACCCATATGAGTATGCTGCAAAGGGCTTTTCGGCTCTTAATTTGTAAACTCCATCGGCAGGGAGTGTAATATTTTTAAGGCCATACTTCTTGCCATTTACGTCGAATTTAAAAATCTCGTCGGAACCCGTAAATTTTGTTTTGACCGGTTCCCAAACGAATTCACCAGCCCTAACAACTGCGAACTCTATATCGTCGGGCATAAGGCCATTTTCATCGAGACCGTAAACGAGGTTAAAATAATTTTCTTTAAAGTTTTGTACACCTTTAATACCCGGTGTGGCAAATGTAATTTCTTTCTGGTATTGCTCCATTGGAGTGATACCCATAATAAACGGGTCGCTGTTGGGCATCGGGGCGCCGTCTTCCTGAACGCCTGTGTTACATAGAGTTACACCGATGGGTTTATCGCCTGATATAACAGCAGATGACGGTTCATATCCCATTGGCACGAGCCTCATTTCCAGCCAGCCTTTGCCCAAAAGGCCGCCGGCATCAGTAAGTTTGCCAATCTCAATGCCATCGCGGAAAAGCTTTGTATTCTTTTCTTTTGCGAAAATCCTAATAAGCGATGCATATCTCCTGCCGTGAATTTTACCTACATGGTAATTCAAACCCCATGTAAAAGTAGGTATGTCCATTTCGACAGTATAATCGCACCAGCGGTTTGTTGTTGGAATATTGGTGCAGAAATTTCCAGAAACAACACCGACAGGTTTGGAAGAAACTATCTTACTGCCTGTCAGGTCGCCTTCGTAACCATAAGAAGAAAACATCCATACGTCACCCTTTTGCATAACTTCAGTTTTTGTTTCACCTGGTTTCATATTGCCGGCAGTTTTTGACACTATATTGCCGCCCATGGTGAATTTTACAACGTTGTCGTCGTGTGGAGAAACAATACCCATTTCACTGGGGTAGTTTCCATTATACATTGCACCCATGTCTGCATAGGAGCAGCTTATATAATCTTTTCCAAGCGAGGAAGCCGGGAAAGCAAGAAAACCGTCGCTGGTAGCCTGATACCTTATTACACAGTAAACCACTAGAGGCTGGTCGGCATAAACATGGATACCCATGCCCCGATAGACTTTTTCAGCGGGTGGCACTTTGCCGGGGTCGTGTGAATAAGCCTGGCCAACCGAGGGAGTAATGTTAAATTCCACTACATCGTTGGGTACTGATTTTTTCTGGACTGTCCAGCCCTTGCCGGGTACGTTCACATAAATTATTGTATTAGCCGGAGTGGTAACAAAAATCTTGATAAAGTTATTGCCGCCAACTTCATAACAAGGGGGAATGGTAAACCAGAAATCCTTGCCCACATTGTTTGCGCCAAGCAATTTCGGTAGTTTCTTTTTAATCTGTTCGATTTCATAATCATCGGAAAACAAGCTGCTCATTCCCGATGCAAGAAACGCCAGAATTAATAGTAAAAGACCGTACTTTCTTTTCATAATCGCTCCAATAAATAATAATTAACCTATATTCTTTTTGTTTTCTGACATAATACTCAGCTAATATAACAATTATCTAAGAAAAAAGTTACACCTTTAAATATAACTTTTATAAAAAAACTCTAAATACCATCATTTTTACTTTTTCCCAATATTTCTAATACCGTTGCCATATCATCGGGCAGGATAGATTCCACCGTAATTTTCTTTTTTGTAGCTGGATGTAAGAATTCGATACTTTTTGCATGTAGCATTTGCCTTCCGGCTAACATCAGGCATTTTTGGCCTAGTTTAAACAAGTCAGGATTACCTCCGCCAAATACTACCCTGTTTCCTCCATATGCTGTATCGCCTAATAGCGGATGTTTAATATTCGAGAAATGAACTCTGATTTGGTGAGTTCTGCCTGTTCGCAGTTTTATCATTAGCAGTGTTGCAAAGCCATATCTTTGAATCACTTCGTAATCTGTAATTGCTGTCTTGCCGCCCTTTTCAGTGACACAAAACAGTTTCCTGTCTCTTTGCGACCTGCCAATGTTAGCAATTATCGATCCCGAATCGTCTTTAATAATGCCCCATACAATTGCAAGATAATGCCTGCTGATAGTGCGGCCGGCAAACTGCACCTGCAATTTTGCAAGGATATCTGAATCTTTTGCTATAAGTAATAGCCCCGAAGTGTCTTTGTCGAGCCTGTGTACAATACCCGGCCTTATCCCTTCGGAATTAAAAATTACGCCGTCCTCCGTATCATTCTCTTCGTCAAGTTCAACAGATACAGCTTCCCTGCTTCCCAGATACCACAACATTGCATTAACCAAGGTAC
>DAINRZ010000114.1:0-9173 GCA_036741575.1 Kapaibacterium sp. (SeqCode) | reverse complement strand
AAAATAGAACGAAATTGTGAAATTTGCCTGAGAAGCACCCAGCAGGAAACTGGCATGCCCCGGAATATCTGATTCCTGGCTGTTTGTTCCGCTCTCCACCCTTTCTTTGCCCGAAGTGCTTTTGTACATTAATTGATATTCTGCAGAAAGGCTTACGTTTTTCCAGGCAAACCACTCTGCTCCCATAATTAATCCAAAACCAAAGCTTGTTTCTTTTCTGCTTATGCTCAAGTCGCCGAATCCTACACCGTCTTTAGTAATGTTCCTCAGGCTTACTAATCCTGCAATGCCAAAATAAGCGGCAATATTACCTGATGCTGCAATATTGTACCTAACGGCAGGCATTAAGTCGAATCTGAAGCTCGTGCTGTCGTAATCGTGGTCGAATCCCTCAGGTTTGGGTGTTGCTTCTTTGTCGTAACCGATACCCAACCCGAACCTGAAAGCCCAGTGGTTAGCAAAATAAACCTGGTATCCCAGCCCCCCGTCGAAATTGCCGGCAGTTAGGGCACTCAAGCCTTTAAGGCTAAAAAGAAAAGCCTGGTCGCCCGATTTTGCGCGAAAATAGGGATCTTCGGCAAATACTGCTGCTGGCAGCATGGAAATTAAAAGTATGTAGATTATTTTTTTCATCGATTCTCCTTAAAATGAATAATCTGCATAATATTTGCATGATAAATTTTAGAACAATAGTTTAAAAATTTTTAAGTAATTTAATTAATTATTTTAAATAAAATTAGATTATTTTGTTATAAATGAGTACAGATTATTTAAAAATTGACCCTCGGAGGGTAACGACTCTCAGGCTGCTCGAGATGAAGAAATCGGGCCAGAAGATAGTCGCCCTGACAGGTTACGATGCCCTGATAGGCAGGCTGCTCGACGAATCAGGCGTGGACATGATTCTTGTAGGCGATTCACTCGGCAATGTGGTACAGGGGCTCGATACAACGATTCCTGTTACGTTGGAGCAGGTTATCTACCACTCCAAGGCTGTTGCCGGAGCTGTCAACAGGCCGCTTGTCGTTGCCGATATGCCTTTCATGAGCTACCAGGCATCGTCGCGCGAGGGCTTCCAGAATGCAGGCAGGGTAATGAAAGAGGCAGGTGTTTCAGCCGTTAAGCTCGAGGGCGGAAAACATATTGTCAAAGCAGTTACACGTATGACCAGGGCCGGTATCCCCGTTCTCGGCCATCTTGGCCTTACGCCGCAGAGCATTCATAAATTCGGATCTTACAGGGCAAGGGGTGTCGATCCGGATGAAGCCGAAGAAATATACAGGGATGCCCACCTGCTCGAGGAAGCGGGAGCATTTGCAATAGTACTCGAGAAAATTCCGGGCGAACTGGCAAAACGAATAAGCGAAGCACTTAGCATACCTACTATCGGTATTGGCGCTGGACCCCACTGCGACGGCCAGATACTCGTTTATACCGATATGCTGGGGCTGACTGTCGATTTTCAACCCAGGTTCGTAAGGCGGTATGCGACCATGTACGGCGAGATAAAGGACGCTTTCTCAAGGTATGCTTCGGATGTGCGCAAACAAAAATTCCCTACAAACGATGAAAGTTATTAATGTTGAACAATAATAATGTTATGAATATGAAAAAAATACTACTTTTACCTGTGGCTTTGTTAATTGTATTCTTTGCTGCAGGGTGCAACGGCGACAGCGAAGACGACGTAACAAAAATCGTATTTCCAACATCAAACGTTAGCTTCAAAAGCCATGTAATGCCTGTAATTGCAGCTAATTGTGCCTTGTCGGGCTGCCACGGCACGTTAACCGGGGCGAGTGCCGCTCCAATGTATGACTATTATACAATAGTCCAGGATACCCGCAACCTGGGCCTTGTATGGCCGGGGAACCCGGATGCAAGCCGGCTGGTGATGATTATCGAATATAAAGGCGAACTGCACAATCCGCCTTGGACATGGAAAATCAACGATAACCAGAGGTCGGGTATAAGGACATGGATAACAGAAGGCGCTAAAAACAACTGATACTCTATTTTTTCCTTCTCAGAAACCGTTTCTTGGTTAAGCTATCACCCCCGTCAGTGATTTTGTAATACAAAGGGATGATATACCTAACTATAATTTCTGTTATGAAAAACGACAGCGGTATTGCAAATAATGCTGGATTGATATTGAACAGGAAATTTTCCGATTCCAGCAGGCTGAAGCAAAAATAAACCAGCAAAGTAGTCTGAAGCGGCATTATTATTATCCCTGCAAGGTAGTTCAGCCCGCCGGTTTTTTCGATTAAATATATATAAAACAAGCAATTAAAGAATGCAACCAGCGCCATAAGGATGTATTCAGTAAAAAGCGGTTGTTTATTTATGTATTTTCCGTTTATTATCGTTGAGATTATATTTGCCTGTATTACGATATTGTGCATGACGGGTACATTGAAATCCCATACCGAGCTTTTAGTTACAGGAGTAAAGTATATATCGTCGAACCTGCTGCTGTGTTTGTTGTTTGCCAGCTGCCTCATTTCGCCCATCAGGACTATTTTGTTATCGAAACTAATGTTGTAGTCGGCCACTGCATAGGTGTCTGCTTCGAAGTTGACAGGTTCGATATTAAAAAACGATTCCTGCGGGCCTGTGAAATTGATACGTTCGAAATCATTATTCCTGGCAATCAGTTCACTGGCCGATTTTGGATTGTAGCTTCTGGCAACCTGATAGGCAAACGACTGGTAGATCACATCGCCTAATTCGTAGAAAGGCCCGAAAGTCCTTATTGTAAAATATTCTTTGTTTTTTCCGAATAGCAGGTTGCCGAATCCGCTTTTTTTATATATATCGATATTTTTCTCAATAATCTGCTTTTGTTTGTCCTTATCTTGGGCAAGCGGATGAGATAATACTATCCTGTCGTCGCTTGCTATTGTTTCGCGTAGTTTGCTTGCGTCCAGGGAAATCATGTCCAGATCAATATTATTAAGGTAGCCTATCACAGCAGGATTTTGTTTAAGTACGGCTTCAATATTCCTCGAAATATTATATGGGCTTAAATTCCCTGTGTTGATTAAGATTATATTAGTATCGGGCGTATCGAATTTAATATTTGAATAATACATATCTGATATGTCGAAATCCTGAAGGTAATATTTAACCGGCTTCAGGAAGTCAATCGAAAGAAGAGCCGGGCCAAGAAAATACACTGCCATTAATATGGTGGTACAAAATGCGGCTGTATTTATTCTATTTCTATTCATTTGGTGCAAGCCTCTTGCGGAAAACAAATGCGTAAGCTTCGAAAACGGCAAAAGAAAAAACAAGGCCGTTGATAAATCCGTGCATATAAAGCATATAGTCAAAACACAACATTAAGGCCAGTCCTATTGCCAAAGCCAAAACAAAAACAATGGAAAAAGCAAGAAATCTTGCAAAAGCTTGCTTTGCAGAAAATCTGAGTGTAAAATAAAATAATGCAATGATAAAAAGAGATAATGAAAGCACGTTGAAAATTATATGGAAATATTCAGGATATACGAGGTTGGTATTAACATAATTTTCTTCGAGTATCATGGAGACGATATTCGCTATTACCACTGCGCCATACATATCAGGAACACTGTTGCCCATATAAAAAGGATTGAGCGGAGTATGTATCCTGTCTCCCGAGCTGTTAGTCCTTAAATTACTGCCCAGATAGCCAAGAATAACGATTTTGCCCCTGAATATCTCGGGATTGGAATAGTTTTTTAGGCCATCGATATCGAATACAGTATATTTATCCAGATTTCTCTTAAAGTTAATCAATTCCGAAGGATTTCCTCTTGCTATTAACCTTGCCGCTTTTGCGCTGTCGTATATTTGGGCTATTTTTACCGGCAGTGAATATACCGGAGTTGCAAGCGATAGATCGACGGGCACGAATCCGGCTGCTTTATTGTCTAATCTCTTGATTAAGCCTACATGGGCGCTTATTCCATTGCGAGAAAAAGCATCCTCCGATTCGCTGTGAATATATTTCTTTTCGCCTTCAAAGTCCTCGGCATGAATTTCACTCGCAAGGACAAGATTGGGTATTCTCGACATCGTTTCGGCAAGTACTCTATCGGAAACAGAATCTTTCATATTCCTGAAAATTACATCGACAGCAACAACTTTGGGTCGATACCCGGATATTATATTCAGCTGGTTTGCTATGTTCATCCTGTCGGGCTCGCCAATATTTACAAGAATAATATTAGTATCCTTTTCAATATCTTTACATGAGGTAATCCTCGAAAAGAAGAAGTCACCAAGGGAAAATCCCTGTAAAGGCCTCAGAATCGGATCGAATGTGTTTGCCTGGCTGATATCAAAGCCTGTAGCCAGTGGCAGCATATATTTTACCGCCGCAACAAGCAGTATCATAAGCAGGATATCGATAAAATAATTCTTTATTGTTTTAACAAATAAACCCAAACACCAAATCCGATTCAAATTATGAATTTAACTTTACTAAATTAGTTAATTTAGGCTAAATATCCAGAAAAAATATAATTACCGGTTAAAATGAACAAAGCCGGTATTTGACACCGGCTTTGCTAATTACTAATACTATTATTAAAGCTTTGCTTTTGTGTCAGGATTGCCGTCCGGGTCACCTGTTACTGTGCCGTTCGAATTAACAGTACCGCCGTTAACGAGCATGATGCCTGCCACATGGGGCGTTGCCATCGAAGTACCGCTCATTGTTGCGTATTTACCGCCTTTGTAACATGAATAAACACTGACGCCGGGGGCTGCGAAATCGATAGGCGGATTGCCGTAATTAGAAAACGATGCAAAAACACCTGAACTATTATGGGCCGACACTGTAAACAGATTATCTACGTTAACTCTTGCCGGGGAATAATTATTTGCATTAGCTGAACTGTTGCCTGCTGCCACCGAAACGAAAATTCCACCGGAAGCACAATTCTTTACGGCGTTGTCGAGCGAAGTGGAAGCCCCGCCGCCGAGGCTGATATTAATTACATCGCCGGCAGTAGCTTTCGAGGCTATGTAATTAAGCCCGCTAATAATATCAGTGGTATAGCCGCTTCCATTGAGATTCAGCACTTTGACTGCAACGACAGTAGCTCCCGGAGCCACGCCGATAACACCGACAGTATTATCTTTTGCTGCTATTGTGCCTGCTACATGAGTGCCATGGCCGTTCAGGTCATCGGCCGATTTTGAGTCCTTGCCTATTCTGACAAAAGTTTTGCTTAATGACCTATTTACATTAAGGTCCGGGTGGTCGAGATCTACTCCTGTATCGAGTATCCAGGCATAATGGGAATTTGCTGTGCCGGGGCCGCCAATGGCAGTAATGCCCCAGGGTGTCGATTGTGCCTGTGTTTTGTCGGATGCTGCTTTTTCATCAGTTATTACACTTGTTTCGGGTAATTGGAAGACCTGATCGGGTTCGATATATTTTACCCTGCTGTCGTTTAGCAGCCTGTCGGCTTCGTCTTGTGTCAGGCTTGCAGCGAAACCATTCAATACATAGGAATACACATCTATAATTGCTGCCGAAGAAATACTGTTGGATTCAAGCAAGGAAATTGCCCTGGCATTTAAATTAACTGACTGCGGCGAATCAGTATTTTTATCATTAAAAACAATGATATATTGCCCGTTAACCGGCTTCTGCACCTTGTAATCGGGCATCGGGCCGGTACTGTCATCTTTTGTGCAACTGAAAAATACAGCCGACAAGGCAAGAACTATTGCGGCTGCAATTGCTTTTTTGACATACATTTTTATACTCTCCTAAAATATTAACAGTTATTAATTATTTTAGGCTAAAATAGTATATTCTTACTTTAATAGCAAGAAAAAAAATTGTAAAATCTTGAAGTAAATAAAAATACGTAGAAATACGTAAGTGGAAACAATGATATTGTTTAATAAACTATTTACACATACTTCCTGGGAATTCTGCAATTCAGGTTTGTCAGGATTTCGTAGGGGATGGTACCGGCTATTTTCGCCAGTTCCCAGGCTGTAATCGTTTCGCTGCCCTGGCTGCCGAGCAATACCACTTCGTCGCCGTACTGCACAGATTCGTCGCCGCCTATCAAAATCATGCTCTGGTCCATACAAACAGTACCTATCAGAGGGAACCTTTTGCCTCTTATCAGGCAATGTGCTTTGCCCTGCAGGGCTTTCATATAGCCATCGCCGTAACCGATAGGTACGGTTGCCACTATCGTTGGCTTGTCGGCTTTGAAAAGCCTGTCGTAACCTACAGATTCGCCAACGCCAATTTTCTTGATGAAATTGATTTTCGTCTTGAGCGACAACGCCGGTTTTATATCGATTTTCTCATAAAGGTACCTTCGCGGCAGCACCCCGTATAGTGAAATTCCGGGCCTGATATAATCGTAGCGTGCTTCTGGAAAGTTAAGGAATCCGGCTGAGTTGGCTATATGAACATAATCGAAACGGCATCCCATAGCTTTAAGTTTAGATATTGTTTCATCGAAAAGTTTAATCTGGTAACTCGTGAAATCCAGGTCTTCCTGCGACGAAGCAAAGTGCGTACAAATTCCGACTACATTTAAATAGTCAAATTTTGAAAGTTCGCCGTAGAAATCGAAAATTTCGGCTGCGGGCACTCCGTCACGGTTCATTCCGGTATCGACGTTCAGATGCACTTTTATCTTTGTATTATGCTTACGGGCTTCGGCCGAAAGTGTTTTCATAAACTCCATAGAACTGGCCAGGGCGTGCAGGCCGTGGATGCAAAAAAGCCCGGCATCGACTGAATTGCCTGGGACAAGAACCAGTATAGGAGTATCGATACCTGCTTGGCGCAGGGCTACTGCTTCATCGGCAAACGCCACAGCAAAGAAATCTACGCCCTCATTCTTCAATAATCCGGGGACAACGTCGATTCCATGCCCGTAGGAATTAGCCTTGACGACTGCCATAACTTTGGAAGGCGCAGCTAATTGCATGATTGCGCTGATGTTATGCCGCAAATGCGCAGTATTGATTTCTACATAGGTTGCCCTTTTCATTGACTTCCCCCTTAACTTTTCGGCGCTGCAACCGATAATTATTGAATAAATACTTTTTTAATATTACAAAAATATTAATTAAGTTGTATCGAAAACAAATATTTATATAAAAGGCAACAGGATATGTCGGCAAACAGCAATGGAATGCTGGATATAAGAAAACGGATTTTTCTGCTAATACTTATAATAGCGGCGGGCGGATGCAAAACTCCCAGCCCCTGCCCTGACAATGTACCCACAGGCAATATAGGCGATAAGCTGAATACAGGCGGCGACGACCACCTGCCGGTGTTCCTCGGCAATACGCTCTACTTCACATCAGTACGCGAAGAAACCAACGGCAAGGAACGCATATATAAGTCCCGACTGATTGACAGCGAATTTGAATCGCCGGAGAAAGACACATGGTTGCCGCTCGATATCCTGGACGACGCCATTTCGCCGTCGTTTTATACAGACAAAGCTACGGGCAATATAGACATCTACTTTGCAGCTCTGTCTCCCGGCAAAGAGCAGAACAACGATATATTCCATTCCCGGTGGGATGGTGGGAAATGGTCTAAGCCCGACCTTGTGAACAGCGGCATTAGTTCGCCCTACTATGAATCGCACCCGGTGATAGCGCCCGACGGCAGCTTTATTGTTTTTTCGTCGGACAGGGAAGGCGGTTTCGGGGAAACCGACCTGTATATCAGCTATAGGCTGGATGAATACAAATGGTCCAAGGCCGAAAACCTTGGCGAAAATATCAATACTCACGAAAAAGAAATTGCTCCGGCAATAGGCCCTGACGGATCGCTTTACTTTGCTTCCAAAGGCTACAGCAGAGCATCGGGCTTCGATATAATAAAGGCCAGGCCTGCTAAAGAAAATGGCAAGTGGCAGCAGGCAGCGCGTATGCCTTTCCCCGTCAATACCGTTTTCGATGACAGCGGCCCAGCACTTTACGACAATATGATACTGGTATCCTCGAACCGCGAGGGCGGCTGCGGGGCTTTCGATATTTATGCTTTCGATTTATGCGGGCCTGTTATACTCGAAGGGATAGTTAGCAAAGAGACTGCCGACCTGCCCATAAACGGAACCGTGGAACTATTCGACGCCGGGGGTAATTCGCTCGGCATCCAGGATATCGACGAAGACGACAACAGGTTTTCGTTCAGGATAAAGCCGGGGTACCAATATACTGCAAAGTACTCCAATTCATGTATGCCGGGCAACACATTCGACAAGGCTTTCACTGCTCCGTGTTCCGATTCTACCACCGTTAAGCTGATACTCGATTTCGGAGTAAAAAACGAGCTAAACCTTTTTACTTTCGAGAATTACAAAGTTCCTTTTTTTGTATCGGGATACTACCTGCCCAATACCAGGGAGAACCTGGAAGCACTGAAGCTCAAGTTCTCGTACAACCTGCTTGGCAACGACCCGGCAAAAAAGTATATCGAGAATCCCGGCGATAAGTACGACGAATACACCGAAGTCGTCGAGCAGGCCCTTGCCGATGCCTATGAATTCCTGGAATCGAAGCTGGCACTGCTTAGCGGCCAATGCTCCGAAGGAAATGAAAATCTGGTTGTTAAGATTACAGGATATACCGACCCCAGGGTTATTGCAGCAGGAGCCAAATACGACGGCCCTACAATTAGCGAATTCGGGCTGGAGGCAGAAACAGGCGCCCGCATGAACAATGAACTGCTTTCGCAGCTGAGGGCATATTATATAGCCAAGATATTCCAGTCAAAGCTGGAATCGGACGAAAACTACACAAAGCTTGCACCGCGTGTTTCGTGGATTGTGTTCGGCAGCGGTAGCGACCCGCGCCCCGACGTACCCGAGGAACTGAAGCGCAGGGTGGATATCATCGTGGGCCTCGAAAAACAGCCCCGGGTGGACTGATTGAATTTACCAATATAGCCTCATGTGCCCCCCCTTTGAATTTGGACTAGAACCGGATTCGCGTGCTGGATTAGGAATACTTTAAGCATTCGGCAAGCAACCTTCTGGTGGTTTCTTACCTGAAATCGGCGGTTGCTTCCCACGGTCAAATTTTCGGCTATGACAGGTATGGTTTTCACATAATAAAACGATGTTTAATCCCTAACTCTCCCAAGAATACGTAATAATTTATCGCTAATGAAAAGAAAATAC
>DAINRZ010000113.1:0-9190 GCA_036741575.1 Kapaibacterium sp. (SeqCode) | reverse complement strand
ATTATACGATATTATCGCTAAGAATTTCTAGGTGTCCCAACGCTGAAAACAGGAGTTTTTGATTTGGAAGGAAGGCTGATTTCAGAGTTGTTTTCGGGAGAAATTCAGGCAGGCAGAAATTCTTTTTCGTGGAACGGGCGCAGTTTAGGTGGGTACAGTATTCCTGCCGGGCATTACATTATAATACTATCTGCCGGAGGCAACAGCACTTATAAGGTTATATCGAAAGAATAACTCGTGAAAAGTCTATTCTGTGTTTGCCAGCTTCATTTTATCTGATTTTTTCTTTATAAAATGTAACCAGGGATTGAAAAAACTTAAGGAAAGTATTCATTTTTTTTATCATCCTGTGCTTTCTTTTGGTTATCAAAGCCAATCGATTCGAACCTGAATATCACTTTCGGATAAGTTCATGTTCGACAATACGGCCTTGGCAGCAATTAATGCATCTGCTCCAAAGTTCTGAGGCTCCACACAAACAATATTCACCAATTCCTTATTTGGCATAGAAGCACCACTAATTCACAATTTTCGCTCATTTTGTTTCTCCCTGACACAATTATGAAACTTCAATCAGATAATAAAATCTTCGAATACAAGGTTTCGGTTGTATTTGATAACCTCATACTATAAATACCTTTCTTTAAGTGAAGGCCTGATAAATCCAGGCTGATAATTCTGTTTTCGGGAATAATCTCATACCTACTTAAAACACAAATGCCATTCAAATCGAATATTTCAATAGAGTATCGGTCATCTTTTTCGGTTTTAATATGGAAAATCCCCGTGCCGGGATTGGGAATTACCAACAATTCAGGGTTCATAGCCCCAATTGCAAAATCATGTGTTGAGTTAGTACCTTCCTTTGCCAATTCCCTTGCAGCCTGCATTTTGTAGTTCCTGTCGGGATTGGTGTAATCATCAGTCAGTCCCCAGCAGCCGTAACGGTTGTAGCCCGACTGAAGAGTAAAAAATAGAGCAAGGCCGCCGCCAATATCAAACCAGCCTTCTTTGAAGTTATTTATTATAATATCCTTCATCTGCACAACCCTGTGCGCATTTATCTGGTTTCCAAGGTTTTGCTGGCCGCCTCCGGCAGGCAGGTGTGGCCCGCCTTCGTATGATGTGCAGCCTCCGGTTAGTTCCCATTTTGCTGCCTTTTCGATATGGTTTTTCCTGTAAGTGCTCTTCTTTTCATCAATTATCTGCGAATTTATATCTTCGTCCATCCCTGCTAATACTTCATCAACAGAGCCGTTTTGCTTAGTGGAACCAAAATAAAGAGCAGTGCTGGTTGCGTAGATATAATTTTTTGGGGCTCCAAAATTTTTATTGATGTAATTAAGATGTAAATCACTTCTGCCGTTGTAAGCATGCTGGCCTGCAAGTATCACCCTGATTCCGTGGTTTATTTCCTCCTCGCCGAACACCTGAGCAAACAATCCGGATAGTTCCACTGTACGCCGGGCATAGTTTTCGTCGAAAGAAATCTTGTAATAATCAGCCTGGGCTTTATTATAAGGACCGTGCGCGGCTTGGGTGGGGCTCCAGACTTCATTGCTGTTTTCGATATATATATTAATACCGCTGTTCAGTTTTTCCTTTAGCATACTGGCAAGCGAAAGAACATAGTTACTGTCGCAGGACATATGAATACAAACCCAGATGTCTTTATCTAAAATGTTTGCCAGTTCAATTATGTATTCCCAACTCCATCCTTCCAGTTTGCCATTTAGCGAAGCCATAGGCTGCTGGCTGGCGTCTTCAGGCTTTTTCCTTTTTCCCCACACTGTTACTTCCGGGAATACAGGCTCGCCATCCCAAATATTCTGGACAGTATAAAACCTGTAGCAGGCGAAATCGGCTGCCTTGCACAGGTTGATAAACTCGTCGGTAAATGTTTTACCTGTATTCAGCTCGTATCCGGGCCTCATAACTTTCAGGTTAGTAATTCCTGAATTCAATGTGTCAGCCGGAGCCCTCCTTGTATTTCTAAATGTAAGGTACACAAATCCATGCCCATCTCCCGGTGGCCCTGGAATTACAATTTCAAATGTGGTAATGTTCGTTTCTTGATTATAGGCTTTGTTCACAATTGAAGCGCCGCTGCCGTAAAGGCTGATGTCAGCCTGTCCTATAAATGAAGATTTATAAATCCCGCTGCAGTCTATGCGGTATTCTTCGGGGTCGTCTATAGCGCCGGACCATTCTGCAACCGGGCGGTTGTCCATCAGCACCAGTTCAAAGTCGCTCAGGGGCCAACCGAGAGAATCGTAGCCTACAGCTTTGGAGTATCTTGCAGTATGATTTACAATATTGATGAAAGCGCCCTGCTCGTCGATATTCACACCGAATTTGCCGGGAGGGGCACCATTTATACCTATGTTCAATATTAATAAGAAAACAGAATGAATTAAGTATTTTATTATCATGATCACTTTAAATATTTGAAATTTTGCTCTAAAACAGTTATTAATTCCTTAACTCTTACAGTTTTTCAATTCATTTTCAAGGCCTTTATAGCCAAATTTCTTCGCTTTTGTAAAATCTATACAAGCACCTTCTTTGTCTCCTAATTCAAATTTCGTCTTTCCTCTTTGACAATATATATTTACTAAACCCGGTGCATACTTTAAGATATAATCATAACATTGTAGCGCTTCTTTATAATTTTTGAATTCGCAAAAAAATCTGCTAAGTTCAATAAAAGTGCTCAAATCTCTATTCATAATATTATATAAGACTTTCCAATCTTTGTATGCTCCTAACGAATCTTTTAGTTGAGTCTTTAAAAAAATTCTATAAGTATAAGCATTAAATCTCTTTGGATAAAGCTTAACAGCCTTGTTAAGGAAGATCATTCCCTTACTGTACTCTTTTAAACAAAAATACTTATTTCCTTTGTGAATCAGCCTGTCATATTCACTTGTGTCCAATTCAATTGCTTTGTCTAAATCTTTTATTCCACCAGTAGTATCTCCAATTGCAAGTTTCCTTATACCTCTTTCAAAAGTGTATTTGGCATTTCTGGGATCAATTTCAAGAATTTTATTAATATAGTTAAATGATTCAATCGTATCGTTCAGCATTGATTTATAAAAGTTCAATGAACCATAATACTCTATTTTATTTGAATCCATTGAATAAGCTCTTTCAATATCATTTAAGAATCCCTGGTGATAGCCCATAAATAAATTCATTAGTGCTTTTTGCCTTAAGACTTTCGTGTCGTTCTTGTTTCGCAATAAATAAAGTTTAAAAAAGGTAATTGTACTATCATATTCAAAAATAAAAGAATAAGTGTACCCTATAATTTTCAGCAAATCATAATTGCTTCTATTTAGTTGATATGCCTGTTTGAAACATGAAATAGTTTCTAGAGTATCACCTCCTGATTCAATAATGATATTTCCTTTTAAAATATGGTAGAATGGAATTTTTGGTTTTATTTCAATAGCTTTGTTTATTGAAAATAGAGAATTTTTATAATCTTTTAAATGTAATAAAATAAATGCTTTTTTGGAATAACAGAAATCCTCAAGTGAATCATATTTAATCACATAGTCTAAATCTTTTACAGAGAGCTTGAAATTACCTAATTCGTAGTGAATGCTTGCCCTTTTAACATAATACTGAATGCTGTCGGGAGCAATTTTAATTACTTTGTTAATATCTTTTAAAGCACTCTTATAGTCTTTAATCACATATTTATAGTTAACTCTGATACACAGAAAATCCTTATTGTTAGGATTGTTTTTTATTAAATCATTTAAATATGATTCTGCAAGGATAGTGTCTTTTGACTTAAGAAGCTTCTTAAAATATTGTTCCGGATTGCTGGTATTAATATCTTTACATTCTGTATTAAAAAGGTTTATAAGGCTAAGTAAGCAAATTAAAAGACATGTTTTTCTCATAAGATTTCATTTACTATTGTTAAAAAATAAATAAAATTAGTAATAACATTTATATTTTAAAAGCAGATAAAGAATTATATTATATGTAGATGCTTTTTATGTTACCCTGTGCACCTCTTTGCCTCCTATCCAAACCGATTCCACATGGTTTATGCCGAACCTGTAGAAAATATCAAGGTAAGTAGGCACATCGTAAATTACGAAATCAGCCGCTTTACCTGCCTCGAGGCTGCCTGTCACATCCGACATTCCCAAAGCATGAGCGCCGTTGATTGTAGCGGCGCCGATACATTCCTCGGCAGTCATTTTCATGCTGATTGCAGCAAAAGACATTATCAGTTGCATATTGCCGGTAAAGCACGAGCCAGGATTGAAATCGCTGGCAAGGGCAGTAATGACGCCGCTGTCGATGATTTTGCGGGCCGGTGCAAACGGCATTCTGATAAAATATGCCGTGCCGGGCAATAGCGTGGCGACAGTCCCAGAATTCCTCATTGCCTCGATACCTTTATCCGATACGAATAGCAAGTGGTCGGCTGATATTGCTCCAAGTCCGGCGGCAAGCTCAGCAGAGCCGAATTGAGCGAGTTCGTCGCAGTGTACCTTTAGTTTCATTCCGTAATCGAGGCCCGCCCTAAGTATCTTTTCGCCCTGTTTCAGGGTGTAATACCCTTCGTCGATAAATGCGTCGCAAAACTCGGCGAGGCCCTCGCCGGCAACAGCCGGAATCATTTCTTTGCAGACAATATCAACATATTTGTCTTTATTACTTTTGTATTCCGGCGGGAAATCGTGCGCTCCGAGGAATGTCGCTTTAATTCTTAGCGGCACTTCACCCTTCAGCTTTGCAATAGCTTTTAATTGTCTTAGCTCGGCGTCGGTGGCCAGGCCGTAACCGCTTTTTATTTCGATGGTCGTAGTGCCGTGCTTCAGCGCTTCGATAGCCAGTGCATTGCCGTTTTGGGCAAGTTGTTTAATCGAAGCTGCCCTTGTTCCTTTCACAGTAGTCTGAATTCCCCCGCCTTCGGCAGCTATTTCCTGGTAAGTGGCTCCCCGCAGCCTTTTGCCGAACTCGTGCGACCTGTTGCCGCCGAAAACTATATGCGTATGTGAATCGACGAAACCGGGCATTATTGTTTTTCCATCAGCTTCGATAATTTTTGCCGGAAGAAAAGCTTTCTTCTTCAGCATTTTATCTGCTTCGGCATTTGTACCCACCCATTCCAGCCTGTCGCCAAACAGTATTGCACCGTTTTTTATTTCTCCGATGTCCTGCATTTCGCTGCCGGATTTATACAGGCCTCCCCGGCAGTTTACTGTTACAAGCGAACTGATATTCCTTATTAAAGTCTGCATACTATTTTGTTTTAATTATTGAACCCATGTAATCTTTACCGTTAACAGTCAGCCTGTAAATATAAGAACCTGTATTGATTTCTGTAAGAGAAATAGGAATTGTATTCCAGCCCTGGATTAATTCCCCGATAATGGATTCAGAGATTTTTACACCAAGCAGGTTGTAAATTGAAACCAAAGCACTCCCGGATTTATCCGTATAAAAGCCGATATATGCTTTGTCATATGCAGGCAACGGGTAAACGACGATATTTTCAATTTCATTAATATCTTCAATGCCCTGGTTAATATCCTCTCCGATAATAAAATCGGCATTAAGTTTTTCCAGGCCTGTTATGGATATAGAGCCGTTTTCGCGTGCCGATACTGTTGCGGTATGCCATGCATTGTCATAAAAAGCTTTCACCAATAATTTATTAAAGTCAGCGCCTGCCGGCAAATCCGAGGGCAAATAATTGATGGTCAAATCATAGAAAATATTTTGCTGATTAATGCCGGCTTCGGCTGAAATAGTCCAATATCTGGCAATTAATTTTTCAGGGTGCAAATTAGAAGAAGCAAAATTAGGATGGTTACCTTTTTGGGAAATTGCGCCGATATAACCTTGGTTGCCTGCCATATCGCTGGCATCGAAAGTTACGGGTGTAAAGCTTGTTTCCACGCCGATAGGATATTGGAAAGGCTGATTGAACGAAGAGCTGAAAAACCTCATCACTTTACCGTCGATAAATCCGTTGACTATGCTAACAGCAACATCATTTGTCAGTGCCACAATTTTATTGTTAAGCCTGGCATTTAAAACACCGGAATTTAGTTCGAGAGCTTTGCTTATATACAGGTCGTCGTTTTCCAGGATTACGGCTCCCGATTCCTTGTCAATCACTACTTTGCCGGTTTTTATTTTACTACCAGCGATATTAAATATCTGATCTTTAGTTCCAGTAAATATTATCTTGCCGCTGCCAATATCGAAACCGGAACCAGGCTTTGTAACAAAATCACCAGCAACCGTAAGGTCGGCTGTGCCTGCATAATTTATTAAAGAGCCGCTTTCAACATGCAATTTATTATTAACCACAACGCTGTTATCGAGCGTTATCTCGTTCAGTTTAATTGTAAGATTATTAACTTCAGCCGGCAGGCCATCGCCTGTATGCTGTGGCTGGTCGCTGCTGTAAACGAAATTGGATTTAGTTGTGCCTGTTTCATTGAAGTCCCTCGATAGTGTCCTGATATTGCCAGTAGCGGCAGATTTGGAAATGCCCTCGGGCGAGCCGATTATCAGAGTTGCATTATCCTGAAGGTTAAATGCGCCGTCGCCGCTGATCGTAAATTTCCTGCAGTCAAGGGTGCCGGCATTGTCGCCGCCGCTAACTATAATGGATACCGATTCACCGACTGTTACATTGTTATCGAGAGAGACAGATTTACCGTTGCCTATTATTACATTATCGGTCGCAGATGGGGCAGATGTGGCTGCCGCACCGTCGAAACCTGCGGTTGACCAAGAAGATGGATTGAACCAGAAACCGTCGGCCCTGCTGTAATATGTTTTGATTTCTGTGTTCACTGGTTCACCTGTAATATATGAACCAAAACCGTCAAGGTTATTAGCACGGGTATAATAATTATTTCTTTCTGTGACAGTGGTTTTATACCATACACTGTTTGTCAGCCTCATAATATTGAATTTCATGGGATTGGCAAACGCTGTAAGGTCGCTTTCGGTCCAGCCTAATTGTGCTGTATATTTGCGGTTGCCCAAGCCGAAAGTGCTGCCCTGGGGCACGTTAATATCCCATTTAATCTGGATGGATTTATTCCAATCAATACCGCTGCCGCCATTGCTGTTGAAAAAATTCTGATTAACTTCTTCAGTCATGACTTCAATATACCCCGGAGTCCCGCCGGTGCCTTCGAAATTTATCGTTGCCGGCCTGTATTCGTACCTGCTGCCGACAGCAAATAATAGTTGCATGGAATTGCCGGGTTTTACAAAAAATCTCATAGTACCGAAAACTCTTCCGTCTCCTGCCTGTGCAACAGTACTGTCAACCTGGACAAACCTGCCGTTGCCCTCGGCATTGATGATTCCTTTATTAAAGATCAATGTATTATGCACATGTATGCTGTTACCTGCCCTGTTGTCGAATAGCAATTCTTTATTATTATTAACTTCAAGATTGTTGAAATTCTCGGGATTGCTGCTGATTATTTGCTGGTTTTCGGTCCCTTCGAATGATACTGTCGATTTGTCATATTTGAATGTTCCTTTATTTGTCCAGTTTCCTTTAAGCATAATTTTACTTTCGCCACCGTTCAGAATACCGGTGGTTTCTATTGTCAGGCTGTTAGCTTTCATATCGTCCGTTACCATGTGTGTGCCGGGGCCAAAGAAAATTACATCCCGGAACTCAATTCCCGAAGATTTAATCTGGTTAACCGAGTCTTTTTCGAGATTAATAAAAGTGACCGGCTGCTTGGATTCATTTACCATTATACCGCCAATGTTTTTCCAGTTGCCGTAAACATCGAGCTTTCTGCCGTTCAAATCGAGCGTACCGCTTTCAATAATAACGTCGTTCTTAACAACGTGGTTGCTGTCTGCAAGTTTCTTAACACCTTTACCTGCAATCTTCAGGTTGTAGTAATTCAGTTTCATCCATGAGCTGTCTGTTTTACAACGTAAAGGTATAAGCTGTTCGCCGTCTCCGTTAAAGCATATTGTCGAACCTTCTGTTAGGAACCTTTCACCCTGTGTCGGGTTGAATTCCAGCTTATCTATCTTAAGATTCCCAAAGATATTAATCGTGTCGTCAGGATTGAAATTGATAGTTTTCGAGCCCCTGTTGCCCGTAAGACTCAGGTTATTATACTGCTGAATTTCGTCTGCAATGCCCTTAATCAGGGATGACTGGCCGTTTTCTGCATATTCAACAGTCCCCTCTGTAAATACTGCCGGCGCAAATCCGTCGGGAAAGCTGCCCCATAATTTTAATGTACCGCCGCGCATTACTATTTTCGAGAAATCCGTTCCCATTCCGTTCAATTCATAATACATATCCGTCTGGTCGAGAACCCCGTTATTTATTACCAGAGAATCATTTATTGAAATTGATTTGGAAGCTTTGACAACGGCGCTTGCATTGTCTTTATTGATTACCAGCGCCCCAATTCTATCCGGCATCCCAATGCCGATATTCTGGCCTGCCCCGCCTGTAAAAATAAATATACCTTCCTCGCCCAGGAATTCCTTTTGCGAGCGTATTGCTCCTGATGTGCTGACACTGCTAATGCCTTCTGTTGCACTTAGGCCTATGGCCCCCCCGGGCAATAACCTGAAAGTCTCGACAGTTGCAGGAATAAAGTACGAATTCAGCATCAGGGTGCCTGTTGCCTCCACCTGTATTTCCGAGGCTGCAGGTGGATTCTGTGTTAAATTAACAATATGCCCGCCGCCTATCATTACCAGATCGAGTTCGTTATCGGGCGCTTTTGTGGCAGCCCCTCCGGTATGGCCTTCAGTTGACCAGGTGGAAAAATTTTCATAATTACCATTAGCCCTGCTGTAATATGTATATCTTCCGGTCTTCAGTTCGCCGGCAGTCCAGGCGCCGGTAAACATACCGGTTATTTTCTTCACTGTTATTGTCTTTGAAGAATTATCGATAGCATTCTCTACTAAGCCAGGGTCCATATACCATTTAGGCGCCCTATACATAAACACACGGTATTTTTCGGGATTGCCTGCAATATCCCCCGAAGCATAACCAAATTGCAAATCGACTCCCAGGGCGCTTGGGGTAAGAGTGCCGGTAGTAGAAATATCCCAGTATTTTTTTAGTGCAACATTTTTTTTCAGTGTATTAGGCTGCTCGATACCGAAAACTTTTACGTTCACGGTTGCAATATTTATT
>DAINRZ010000112.1:0-9254 GCA_036741575.1 Kapaibacterium sp. (SeqCode) | reverse complement strand
GCAATTCATTTCACTAATAAATTAATTTGTTATTAACAATGTATTCCTTAAATTAGTCTAACTTTTAGTTCTATTTTTTTCTATCGTTCTGTTTCTTTGCTTTTGTTCTGTCATTTCAATTGGAGGCATTATGTCCGGTTAAATAGAAAACCCTGTTATTATGCTACTCCCGAAAATGAGGCATTCGTGCCAAGTTCGGGCAGACAAGTTCTTTGGTTATTATTAACCATTTCGGCAAAAAACTGCCGGAGAATTCATTTAAAAATATTAACCAAAATGTAATAAATAATTAAATATATATATACTTTTTTTTATATTTTTGTATATAAATCAAATTATTTTTTTTAATTACTAATTGTTATGTGAGTTATGGAGAATATTTCTAATCAGGAAGAAGAAACTCGGGAAACTTTTGATATTGATATCGACAGTTACAAGAACAAACCCGTCCACAATGTACTCGTAATTGACGACGACAAGATGATACAGGCAGTTTTTGCCAAGTTTCTGGAATCATGGGGCTTTCGGGTTTTCACTACAGCAGATCCATACGAAGGAATTGCTATGGCAATATCAACAAATCCGGTATTCATTATTTTAGATATTTATTTACCTGAGCTGAACGGGGAAAAAATACTTAAACTATTGAAAAAAATAGATATTACATCGAATATCCCGGTGATTATCGTTTCAGGCAGCCTTAGCTGGGAACTTCTGAATGCAACCTATCGCGAAGGCGCTTCGGGCTTCCTTTCAAAACCATTTACCAGAGAAGACCTTTATAATAACATTAAAAGGGCTATTGGGCCGATTGCTTTAAGTAAGATTGATTCAATTTTTAAGAGTTAGAACATGGAAGAGAAAAAAAACCTGACTAATTCTGAAATTCTCGGCGCAGTAAGGGAATTGGACCAGAACCGCAAAGACTCCGACGGCAATCACCCGATATTATTAATCGACGACGATAAATGGATTCACAGGGTTGTGTGCCATTACCTTAAAAGCTGGGGTTTCAGCCCAATTTCGGCTTTCGACCCCATCGAAGGAATTGCCATGGCCGTTAAGCATAGGCCCCTTTTAATTTTGCTCGATATAGTTATGCCCGAAGTAAAGGGTGATGTATTATTAAAAATGTTGAAGAAAATTGAACTAACTTCAAATATTCCAATAATAATTATTTCCGGCAACCTTAATACGGAAATACTTGGGCTAACTTTCAGGGACGGTGCTCTCGACTTTATTTCAAAGCCTATTAAAGAAGATATCCTTTACGAAAAGATAAATTCTGCTATTACACCTAATTTTTTGCTGGATGACGACGCATATAAAAATGTTCATACATAAATCATTCTTTTACGATTGAGTTTTTCACTTCTTCATCAGGCTAGGTGGGTAATAACCAATAACAATTGGGCTTGCCTTATTGATAAAAAGCGGTTCATTTCCGGTGTTATTGCACCTTATCTTTCATAAGTTAATTGAATGGAATGAAAAAAATCTGTTGTGATACTATCATTATTATAAACTTTCTAATCATAAACACACGATAATTTATGGATGGCCAATTTTTCTTTTATTTAGTAAATATTTTTATTATATCTTTCATTGAAACTATACTAATTTTGTATCTGTAAATATTACATTTTATTGAATTTGGAGAAAACGATGGGACAAACAATGGCACAGAAAATCCTTGCAAGGGCTGTTGGCAGGGATTCTGTTGAGATTGGAGAAATATTGGAACCAAGAGTCGATCTTGCTATGTCGCACGAAAACGGCGCACTGGTTATCAATCAGTTTAATGAGATATTCAACGGTACGGGTCTAAAACCAAAAGTGTGGGATCCCTCGAAAATTTCGCTTATTTTCGACCACAGGGTTCCAGCAGAAAGCAAAAAAACAGCCACCAACCAGGCAAAAGTGCGCAACTTTGTTGGGGAATACGGTATTAACAAATTCCATGACATCCGCGGCGATGAAATGGGTATCTGCCACCAGATATTGCCGGAATACGGATATGCCAGGCCCGGATACCTCGTTGTCGGCACAGACAGCCACACCACAACCCACGGCGCGCTCGGGGCGCTTTCGTTTGGTATTGGAGCTACGGAAATGGCTTCCGTTTGGGCTCTTGGCAGAATACTCAACGTCGAGGTGCCCGGAACGATAAAAGTAAATATAACCGGCGAACTAAAAAAATTCGTACAGCCAAAAGATATTATTCTTTACCTTATTGGCCTGATTACTGCTGAAGGCGCTAATTTTAAAGTAATCGAATTCCATGGCGATACAATCCGAAATATGCCCACAAGCGGCAGGCTGACAATTTGCAACATGAGTGTGGAAGCAGGCGCTACATCTGGAATTGTGCCGCCCGATGCCGAAACATTTAATTACCTGAAAAATTATGCTGGCATTAAAGAAGAACTGCTCGATATTAAACCCGACACCGATGCAGAATACGAAAAAGTAATAGATATCGATGCAACGGCTCTAACCCCTCAGATTGCATGCCCACACACAGTCGATAATGTTAAGCCGGTCGCAGATGTGGCAGGTGTCCCGGTCAACCAGATTGTACTCGGTTCGTGTACCAACGGCAGGCTCGACGACATAGAAACAGCTGCTCAAATTCTGCGCGGAAAGAAAGTGGCACGCGGCACAAGGATGATTGTTTTCCCTGCATCGCACAGGGTTTACAAAGAAGCAATAGCAAAGGGCTATGTTACTGAACTGATGGAAGCCGGCGCTGTTATAATGAATCCCGGCTGCGGCCCATGCCTGGGCGTACACCAGGGTGCACTGGGCGACGGCGAAACTGCACTATCTACTACAAACAGAAATTTTAAAGGCAGGATGGGCAATCCCAATTCAGGCGTCTATCTGTGCTCGCCGGCAGTAGCAGCAGCAAGCGCAATAACAGGTGTTATCACTGACCCGACGAAAGGAGGATATTAATATGGCAAAAGTTATTTATACTTTAGGCGATGATATTTCGACAGATATTATTTACCCCGGCAGATTCATGGCTACGGTGCTTCCAACGGAAACGCCCCAGTTTGCCTTTGCCGATATACCGGAGTTGAACAATGCACTAAATGGCGGCGCAGCAGCTCCCGGCAGTTTTATCGTTGCCGAACGCAACTTCGGCTGCGGGTCGTCGCGCGAGCAGGCAGCTTCGTGCCTTAAAGGATGGGGATTGAATATTGTTGCACGCAACTTTGCACGAATATTCCTGCAAAACTCGATTAATCTGGGCCTGAACCTGATTATCTGCCCCGATATCGAGGCAGCGGCAGGCGATGAACTGGAAATCGAAAACGGCAAAGTTGTAAATAAATCAACAGGCAAGTCATTCGAAATCGTCCCTCTGCCTGCTGCCCGCCAGGCAATAATAGATGCCGGCGGCCTGATACCCTACACAAGGAAAAGGCTATTAGAAGAAAATAAGAGTTAATGTTTTTTACTTAATCGAAGAATCGCATGGCTGGCATTTGGCCGTGCGATTCTTTTTATTTCCCGGCAAAAGGAATTTATGGAGATTCAGGTTAAGTAATAATTTGAATTAATCTTGTCGGATATTAAATTATGAACTAATTCAATAACTTTTCCGGCTGCTTCTTTTGGGTGTTACCGTAAACCATCCCCAATGGGGCAGCCCGTGGATTTCGGCTTTCCACCTGCCGTCGTCCTACCTGTCGTATTCAATATTAAATTGCATAATACTCTATTCATAATCGAAATCGAGGCCATAGATGCCGGGCAGCCTGTAGCCGTGCGATTTGAAAGCCGAGAATAACTGGTCGGTTGTAAATATAATTTCTGCAAACTTCTTATTATCGAAATTATAAGCAAAATCTATCCTGAAAAGCGCCGTGGTACCGGTAGCTTTCATATTTTCCACCCTGATGCCGAAGCCTGCAGAACTATGCCAGCGGGTATTACCAAGCTTTGTATTCTGCCGCCATGCCGTGCCTGTATCAAAAAACAAAGTGCCCCCAAGCTTTGCAATCCATATGGTAATATCAGGAAAGAAGCGCAGCTCGAAATTAGCAATAAACCTGTTGTCGCCCTGCAAATCGTTGACAGAATAACCCCGCAGGCCTGTCTCATTATCTAAAATCAACTGGCGCAGCCTGTCCCAGTTCCAGACTGTCTGCTGCCGCACCCTGGCAGCGCCGAGTATAAAGTCGGCAATCCTGTAGAATCCAAGCCCAAGGAACTCCTGGTAAGTATATGCAGCATCGTATGTACCGAAAGCTGTTGAGCCGGTTAGCTGCCCAAAAAGGTAAAGGTCGCCCCAAAGTACTGATTTTTCGCCCTGGGCGCCAAGGTAGTAGAACGATTCGCCGCCGTTGCCTAAGGAAAAAGTCTTGCCCAGCACCGCTGTCCCCCAGCCGCCTATGGGTATATCTTCAACATTGAAATAATTAACATTACTTGTTTTTATGTAATCTTCCGAGACAGAAGAAAATGCCAGCAGTATTTTCCCGGAGTTGTCATATGCACGGCGGAATTCCCTCTTCATCCTGTCCACATCGTCCAATTCGGCCAGCGCAGTAAAGAAAACCCTGTCCTGCTTTTTCCATGCCATAGAAAACCAGGCTCTTGCCTTACGTTCATGGAACGGCATTAGTTCTTTTTTATCGATGGAAGTATAGAGAAAATCGTAACCAAAATTGTTTGACAAATCCAAGCCGTAAGCATATTCTGTCGATAGCGTCCTGTATGGGACCTGTATCAGCAGGTTTTGCTCGGTCCTGTATTTATGTCCCATCAGCCTGAACCACAGGGAAAAATCAGTCCTGAAAACCCTTCGCTGCTTTATTTCGCCTATGCCCTGCCACCCGATATTATTCTCAGTCCTGTAAAGGCCTTCGAGCGAGATGATAGTGCCTGTGCCAGCCAGGTTCTCTTCCTTCATGCGAAGCCCGTAATTTGTGGATTTTCCCCCTGTACCGTATAAGATATTCGGATTGGTTGACCATTTATCCTGTGTAACCACATATACATCATACAAATCCGGGCCGGTAGAATCGAGTTCTATCCGTACATTCGTAAAAAAGCCTGTCGATCTGAGGTTTCTTTCTGTCTCCTGAAATAAATCTTCTTCAATTATATCGCCAGGCCCAAAAAGCAGTTCGTCGTCGATAACGTATTTTTTTGTGATCACATGCAGCGAATTAGCAAGCGAAGCGGCAAAAAACCAGTCGCTGCGAGTCGAATCGAACACATCCCGGCGGTCGATATAAATATTTCCTATCTTTGCCTGCGAATATACCGCTTCGAAAGCTAAAAGCGTTATATAAGCAGCTAAAAAAAATAATCTCATTACTTTATTTTTAAATAATTGAATACCATCGTAAAAATACGAAAATAAACATAATTAATTTCCTGCAGAATGCCTGAATTCACTATACAGGCTTAGAAATTCGCTCATTATCATCGATGTTGCACCCCACAGCGGGGTTTCGGGATGGATTTTCCATAACGGCACTTTAAGCTCGCTGCCGTTATAATCCCATAATTCAATACTATAGACACCTGGTTTGATAAATATATCAAGCGGTATATCAAGTATTTCTTCCACTTCATCGGGAGAATTTATATAAGAATCCGGTTTTTCCGGCATAAAGCCGACAACGGGTGTAATAAGGTAATTTGTAGGTGGCACATACAAATCCGACAACCTGCCGATTATTAAAACTTTCTTTTCATCTATCCCTATTTCCTCCCGGGCTTCCCTGAGGGCTGTGGCAACTGCGTCCTCGCCTTTTTCGATATGGCCTCCGGGAAAGCTTATCTGGCCGCTGTGATTCGAAAGTTTTTTACTCCTGAGCGTAAAAACGATATGCATTAGGCCGTTATGCTGATAAAGCAATAAAAGAACAGCCGATTTTATTGCCCCATTTTTAGCCGTCAGGTTTCGATAAGGCAAGCTTCTAATTTCCGGCATCATCAATAAATGGGCAGCCTTGCCCGGCAATTCCGATTTCAGCCTGTTTTCGAGAAATTCAATAAATCTATTAATAATAAGCGCTTTCAGAAAATTATTATTGTCGAAAAATCAGCTACTTTATTTTTCTGAAAGCGTCGGTGGGGGCATTTTAAAAAAAACAGCCGAAAGTTATTACTTCCGGCTGTACTAAATTTTCTATAAAGTTTTTTAACCGATGCCGAAGCATCGGGCTGTATTAATTTGTCTGGGTGTTCAGTCCTGTTTCGAAAGCGCTTCTTTCAATGCTTGCAACCGGGACATCAGGCAATTCTTCGGTTTCTGTTTCCTTCGGCTGTTCCTTGACCTGTGTTATTACGGGCATATCTTCAACAAATTCGAACTTCAGTTTTTCACTTTCGGGGTCTTTGTCGGCCACAATTCTGGTATTAAACCTTAGGTTGCCCTTGAGAAGCTCTTCGGCCAGCTCGTCTTCTATATACTTTTGAAGCGCCCTGCGCAGCGGCCTTGCACCGTATTTCTCGTCGAATCCTTTTTCTACGAGGAAATCGCGTGCGGCATCGGTCAGTTCGAGAGCCATATTATTAATTTTCAGCCTTTCGGTCAGGTAGCGCTGCTGGATATCGATAATGCCGTAGATATGCTCTTTGCGCAGCTTCCTGAAAATAATAAAGTCGTCAATCCTGTTGATAAACTCAGGATTGAACAGCCTCCTGATAGATTCTTCGATTGTATTCTTTACGTGGTCGTAGTCGTTTTCGGCAGTATCTTCGGAGAAGCCTATTTTTCCGCCCATTTTTACGTCTTTTGTACCAACGTTCGAGGTCATTATTATTACTGTATTCTTGAAATCGATTTTCCTGCCAAGCCCGTCTGTTAGCACACCGTCGTCGAAAACCTGAAGCAGGATGTTAAACACGTCGGGGTGAGCCTTTTCGATTTCATCCAGCAGAATGATACTGTAAGGCTTGCGCCTGACTTTCTCTGTCAACTGGCCGCCTTCTTCGTAGCCGACGTATCCCGGAGGCGCCCCTACGAAGCGCGATACGGAGAATTTCTCCATATACTCACTCATATCAATCCTTATCAGGGCTTCTTCGGAATCGAACATAACGCGTGCCAGAGCTTTTGCCAGCTCGGTCTTGCCTACGCCGGTCGGCCCCAGGAACATAAACGACCCAATAGGCCTGCGCGGGTCTTTCAGGCCGGCCCTTGCACGGCGTATGGCGCGTGCCAGATGTTCTATCGCTTCGTCCTGCCCTACTATCTGATGCTTAAGGTCCTGCGGCATATTCAGCAGTTTGGCAGATTCGCTCTCGGCCACCCTGTTTACGGGGATGCCGGTCATCATTGCCACTACGTCTGCCACGTCTTCCTCGGAAACGGGGAAGTAGGTTTCGCTGGCTTTCAGTTCCCACTCTGCTTTTGCTGTCTCCAGGTCGGTCTGTAGTTTCTTCTCCAGATCGCGCAGGCGTGCAGCTTCTTCGAAATTCTGCCTCTTGACAACCTGGTTTTTCTGAACCTTGACATCTTCGATCTGTTCTTCGATATCTATGATGTTTTTGGGCACTTCCAGGTGCTGCAAATGCACCCTTGCGCCTGTTTCGTCGAGCACATCGATAGCTTTGTCGGGGAAATTCCTGTCCGTGATATACCTTTCGGAAAGCCTTACACAGGCGTCGAGCGCTTCGATAGTATATTTTACGTTGTGGTGGTCTTCGTATCTGTCCTTAATATTATCGAGAATAATCAGTGTTTCTTCGGAGCTGGGCGGCTCGACGAGTACTTTTTGAAACCTTCTGTCGAGAGCGCCGTCTTTTTCTATGTACTGCCTGTACTCATCGAGTGTTGTTGCGCCGATACACTGAATTTCGCCACGAGACAGAGCCGGTTTAAACATATTTGAAGCGTCGAGCGAGCCTGAGGCACCACCTGCGCCCACGATAGTATGCAATTCATCGATGAAAAGGATAACGTCGCGTGCTTTTTCCAGTTCATTCATTACCGCTTTCATTCGCTCCTCGAACTGGCCGCGGTATTTGGTTCCGGCAACGAGCGAAGCCAGGTCGAGCGTTACAATTCGCTTATCGAGCAGCACCCTGGGTACTGTTTTCTTGATAATCCGCAGCGCCAGGCCTTCTACAATTGCAGTTTTGCCAACTCCGGGCTCGCCGATTAGCACGGGATTGTTCTTCTTACGGCGGGAGAGTATTTGCGAAACTCTTTCAATTTCCTTTTCCCTGCCCACAACAGGGTCAAGTTTGTCTTCTATTGCAAGTTTGGTAAGGTCTCTGCCGAAATTATCTAGTACAGGTGTCTTCACCTTTTCTTTCTTTTCCTGTTTTGGGGTTGTGCCGGTAGCCTTGGTTCCTGTGCCGCTGGGCCTCCCGCTGATAATATTGTCGAGCTCTCGCCTGACGGCTTCGTAGTTCACATTGAACTGCGATAGTATCTGTGCGGCAATGTTTTCTTCGTCGCGCAGCAAAGATAGCATAAGGTGCTCTGTGCCAATTACTTCTGATTTATATAATTTTGCCTCGAGATAAGTAATCTTAAGGACTTTTTCGGCTTGTTTTGTAAGAGGTATATTACCTATAGTAATTGTTGAACTCGATGCCCTTACAGTGTCTTCGACGGCTTTCTTTAGTTTGAATAAATCAACTCCAAGATTCCTCAGCACTTTTACGGCAATGCCTTCGCCTTCGCGCAATATACCCAGCAGCAGATGTTCGGTTCCGATATAATCGTGGCCCAGCCTGAGAGCTTCTTCGCGGCTCAGCCTGATAACTTCGTTTACCCTGTTCGAGAAATTTCCTTCCATAAGTCTATTTATTTAGTTTTACAATTCTCTTTTAATTATTTTAAGTTTTTAAATCATTTTCATGATATTTAACGTTAGCTGAAATAATTTATTTAAATTTATATTCCTAATGAGGAAAATATATTACTAATAAAGAAATTATCGGATTGGTATTACTAAACTTAAGTTAAATAGTTTGTATGGCATGTTATTAATAAAACAGAACCCGAAATATTAATAGTCCCGCCTTTCATAGTATCTGCGAAAAAGATGCTAATGATTCTTGCAAAATACTAATTCCAGAATCAATCCTGCGGCTTGCCGCAGGGGCTTTTATCCTCAGTCCATTTCTTCCCACGGGTAAAACGTGGGTGGATGCACCTCTTTTCATATGGGATAGTGCCACTGCGTGATTTGGGCTACATTTTTTCGCTTGCCATATTGCCGCCGGCTGCCCCCAACGGTAAATCAACCGGTAATTAACTTTTTTATAATTCT
>DAINRZ010000111.1:0-9292 GCA_036741575.1 Kapaibacterium sp. (SeqCode) | reverse complement strand
CTGGCCTTTGTCAACTCCAATATATATTCCTTATTTATTTGCGGATGGAAAGTGCTCCTGATGCCCTCCAGTACTTCGTAGGGAAGGAATCTTCCCGAATCGATGTTTACCTTCGACTCAGCGTATGCCTTTAGTAATGGCAGCCCTGGATTGTTCTCGTTACCAAATATAAAACTTATACATCTATAAACCTTTTCTTTAGTCGTATCCTTTTCAATATAACAATCAATATTCTTTTTTAAAATTGCCTTTTCTTTTTCTGCCAGGTTTTCAATTCTCTTGGAGAGGATGGATACAATGATCCCTGCTGTCCTTTTGCCCCAGGTATGGTACAATACGACCTTTATTTTAGAGCGGTACTTCACACTCCATAGTTCGAGTTTCCTACTGTTCAGCAAAACCCAGAGGATAATGCTTCTCGTCCTAGCATTATTTATTTTCATTGCCCGGAATGAGTCGAAAAGCTTAATCATCCTTTGAGGCGGAAGGCTTTGCACAAGCCATGTAATTAGCTTTTTCTCGCCAATAAAGTCCGACTTGCCGCTTTTAGATAATGGATTGGACAGCAGCAGCCTTACCCCTGTCATCATACTGAAATCGGTTGTACCGGGCAGCATTAGGCATAGGCTGTACAGTAGCCTGTCGTAATTAAGAAATTCTTCGTGCAGCCTGATAGAAGCCTGTATTTGTTCCTGCTCGCTGTTGTAAAACGTTGCCCGCGAATTGGAGGTAAGCGATACATCTGTAAATTTTCCGAACAGGAAAGCCAGCTTTTCGTTTTCCCCGGAAAGTTCCCGGTTCATTCTTTCTTTTGTCAATACCGGGTATGTCATGTTATCCTCACTGTTATTGTGAATAAAAATACACACTAAAGCTATTAGTGACTTATATATTTGTGAATAAACTGTTAATTAATCGCTGTAAAGCTGATACATGTGTGACAGGGGCAATTTGCGGGTAGTTTTCTGGTCATTTTTTTTTGTCAGCTTTGACACTGCTGTGTTTGGCTTTTCGCCACTGTAACTACCCGTCAGTCCCCTGTTGAGTAAAAAAAAACGGCATGGGTATTTTTAATGTCATTGGGCGGGTTTGAACCGCCGGCCTGGGAGTAACTTTCCCTGCTCTAACCACTGAGCTACTGTAATGGCATTCCAGTCCCCTGCTGTTATTATTAACCCGGTTATTTTGTAAGTCTTTGATTGTTTAAGGGCAGGAATCGAACCTGCGACACGACGCTTTTTCTGCATCTGCTCTACCGCTGAGCTACTGTAAAGGCTTATCAGTTCCGGGATTTTTACAATATTTTCAGTAATCAGGCATATATTGCTTGGTTACTTCCTTTTTCATCTTTACAAAGTACGTTATTTAATTCTATAATAAATATCGTGCCAAATAATTAATAAATGATATAATATATTGATATATATGGAATTATGTATATTAGACAAATTTAGATAAATTTTTATACTATATATTTAATTATAATAATTTCTAATATTTTATATATATTTATAAATTTTAAAAGAAGTAATATGAAAAATATTGTGATCGGTATATTCGGCATGGTCAGGGATTTCAAGGGATATGCCCAAAGGCGCTGGTCGCTGTGGAGGCCAACAGTCGATATTTGCAGGCATCCGGAGTTTAAAATTGAAAGATACGAATTGCTTGTCGATAAAGAATTCAAAGATATTGCTAACCTGACAATAAGGGATATAAAAGTCGTATCCCCCGAAACAGAGGTTAATGTTATAGATTTTTCCCCAAATAATGCCTGGGATTTCCAGGAAGTTTACACCATTCTCCACGATTTTGCGCTGAAGTATAAATTCGATCCTGAATCAGAGAATTATTACATAAACATGGCAACTGGAAGCCACGTTGCCCAGATCTGTATGTTCCTGCTGACGGAATCAAGGTTCTTCCCCGCTCAATTGCTCGAAGTATCGCCTCCGGCAAGGCAAAATTCCGGCGATGTCGGGAAGTACGATTTAATTGACCTCGATCTCTCAAAATATGACCTGATAGCCGAGCGGTTTTCGAGAGAAAGGAAGGAAGGCCAGTCTTTCCTGAAATCCGGTATCGAAACGAAGAATATTGCATTCAATAGCCTTATCGAGCAAATCGAAAGAGTCGCTCTAAACTCCAAAGCTCCTATATTGCTTACCGGCGATACCGGAGTCGGGAAAACAAAATTAGCCGGCAGGATTTACAAGCTTAAACTGCAGCAAAGGCAGGTTGCAGGCAAATTTGTCGAGGTTAACTGTGCCACTCTCAGGGGCGAGAATGCTATGTCCACTCTCTTTGGCCACGAAAAGGGTGCTTTTACCGGAGCAGACCGTAAAAGGGAGGGGCTACTGAAAACTGCCGATAAGGGAGTGCTGTTCCTGGATGAAATAGCTGATTTGGGGCAAGACGAACAGGCTATGCTGCTGCGGGCCATAGAGGAGAAAAAGTTCTATCCTTTAGGCTCAGATTCTGAAATTGTAAGCGAATTCCAACTGATTGCAGGTACAAACAAAGACCTGAGAAAATCTGTCGAATCGGGGGCTTTTCGCGACGACCTGTTTGCAAGGATTAATGTCTGGACATTCAGGCTGCCTTCATTAGCTGAAAGGCGTGAGGATATCGAGCCTAATATTGATTACGAAATTGAGAAATATGCAGGGGACAATAACTTGCTGGCGCGATTTAACAAAGAAGCAAGACGCCTGTTTATGGATTTTGCACTTTCCGACGAAGCCATATGGGCTAATAACTTCAGAGACCTGAATGCCAGTATCAGCAGAATGGCAACATTATCCAAAGGGGGAAGGATAACGACCGAAAATGTTCTCGAAGAAATATCGCGCCTGAAATATTTATGGAAAAACGACGGCCATTACAGTAAAAGTATTCTTGCTGATTACCTCGGACAGGAAGTAGTCGATGCTCTCGACTACTTCGACAGCAGACAGCTTGAAGAAGTGATTAAGGTATGCCGGGCAAGTAAATCGCTTTCAGTTGCAGGCAGGAAACTATTCTCCATATCACGCGAGAAAAAGAAAACCGGTAACGATGCCGACAGGCTGCGTAAATACTTAGCTAAATATAATTTGTCGTGGAATGATTTTTCGGCTGGCCTATGATTCCCGATTACTTCATCCGTACCCTGTACAGCGAATTAGGAGAAGCTTCATGACGGGTTACTGCATACAGTATATTGCCCTGCAGGCTCAGCCCGGTAATATTCTTGCCTTCCAACCCGAGATATTTCCAGGTTTTGGCATTGTCATCCGTCACAAATATTCCGTTGCCCGTGCCGGCAAACAAGCTGCCATACTGTGCCAGCAATGTATTTACATATTTAATTTTGGGCGTTAGTGCTCCCTGGTTTATTCTGTTCCACACCCCGCCTACGGCCGAGTAGAATATCCCGTTTTCGGTGCCGGCATATATTATGCCGTCAAGCGCTGCCATCCCGTTGATATCGGAGCCGTTTAGTTCGCGTCGAGTCCAGTCATTATAATTACCCGAAACTACATACATTCCGCTTAGTGTGCCGCCATAGAGTGTGCTGCCCTCAGCAAAAAGCATAGTCATTTCCTCATCCTTTTCGTTGCCTTTCACCTGCCTGGGGCTTCCGTTGCCGGATATTCTCAAAACGCCGTTATCGCCTGTTAATGCAAAAACATCGCCGCCGACCAATGCTGCGGAAATGATATTTATACTGTCAGCAGTAATTTTCTCGAATTTATTACCTCTTCCGGTTAATAAACCTTTATTGTTGCATACGTAAACTGTACTGCCGTTTGAGGTAATGTAATTTGTATTGCCTGTAATAATAAATTCCCACGAGTCCCCTCCGTTGCCGGAATAGAGCAGTCCTTTGTTTGATCCTATATAAATGCTGCTGCCATCTATCAACAGAGTATTCATCATATTAATATTGATGCCGGCCATAACTTGCTTCCATTCACTACCAGTCGATTGAGAGCGGAAAATATTACCCCAGTATTCGCCTGCATATATTGTACTTCCGTTTACTGCCAATGAGGTGTTGATTGTTCCTTTTTTGAGGCCGCAGTGGTTCCAGCTTTCGCCGCCATCCACAGAAACGAAAACACCATGGTTCCATGTGGCAGCGAATATACTATCGCCAGAGCAGGCCAGGCCGGATATCCTGCTGAGCGAGTATTTGTCTTTACCTGATTCTTTGAATGTAGCAAGGCCATTTTTCTTTTGCTGCCAGGTTTTGCCGTCGTCTTTGGAAATAAAAATGCCAGAGGTATCAGTAGCAGCGTAAATAATACCTTTGCACTGAATTATATCCCTTACCGAAAGCCTGTTATCCTGCGATTTGAGTACTTGTTCCCAGGTACGGCCTCCGTCGCCCGACCTGAAAATACCCTGAGAATAAGTACCTGCAAATAATTGGTTACCGAAAACAGCTACCGAATATGCATGATTCCTTTCGAGGCCGTCACCGGCCCAGGTTTTACCGTTGTCCGATGAATAATATATACCTTTTTCGGTGGCAACCCAGGTATCATTGCCCCTTACAGCAAAATCCTTACATTCGCGGCCGTAAAGGCCGCTTTCGCGCCAGGAGCTGCCATTATCGGATGACAGGTAAACACCCTTGCCCCATGTGCCTGCAAGTATATTGCCGCCCGAAACGCACAGGCATTCAACAAATTTATATGAAAGGCCGTTATTAACTGCTTTCCATGTGGTTCCACCATTGTCGGAAACAATAATCCCCTCGCCGTTCATGCCGGCAAATACAAGATTATCCTTGAATTCAAATGAGCTGACATAATTTGTTTTTATCCCGATTTCTTCCCATTCCCCTGGCTTCAATCCGGAGATTTCTATATTTAAGCTTTCTTTCTGCTTTGTGGGCTTGTTAATATAATACGACAGGCCGATTCCGAAAGTTAGCAATTTGTCGTTGCCGGAAGACCAGACAACTTCCCTGAAATCATTTTGACCAAGGTCGCTGTCTGCCAGGTCGTCCAGGTAATCTGTACCTGTAAGCCTGAATGTTACTCTGCCGTTAAGGCAGAGGTCGTCCGTCAGGTACGATTCGAAACCAACGCCAAAAGGTATAGTAAGCGATGATTTTGAATATTTATTAATTGAATTATTGGGCAGAGGGCCATCGGCGCCCGATGAACCGGCCCTTGGTTCGAAGCTCATATATCCCAGCCCAATGAAAGCATAAGGCACAAATGTCGATTGCGGGAAGAAATTGTAAGATGCAGTTATATCGACAGCTATGATACGTGTTGTATTCAAATCGCTGATATCGAGAGATGAGTTCTGGTATTTACCTGTTAATGCGTCGAAGTATGATGGGTAATGTTTAATAGCTTCGGCGCCGGTATTCCATCGGGGCTGTGCGAGCGAAAAAGTGGCATAAGCCGATAACTCGTCCATAAAATTATAGCGCATAAAAATATCGCCCCAAAGCCAGAACTGATTATCCGAGAACTCACCCCAGTACTTGTTAAGCCCTGCGTCGAACCCGAAGGATATTCGCCCTGCCTGGCTTTGCGCAGCAATATTTGCTGTAGGTACGAGTAATACAGTTAAAACTAAGAGATATAATATAAAACTCGATTTCATGAATCAAATCCAATAAATTATTAATATTCTTTAATTTTAAATAAATCAAAGATAAGAAAAATTGAGCCTACGATAAAACAAAAATGCCTGTTAAAGTGCAGTTAAGTTAAAAGGGAATCATTATTGAGGACAAATTAGTGCCTGCCGCACGCCAGCTTAATGGATTCGACGGCAGTGGCCGGCACGACAAACTTGCCGAAATTCGTTTCATCGTAATCGCGTGTGCCGTGGTAGTCCGAGCCGCCTGTTTCGAGCAGCCAGTATTGCCTTGCAATGCTCGAATAATAATTTGTCAGGCTGTCGTCGTGCATGGGGTGAACGACTTCGATACCGTCCAGCCCGAGCTTGATGAATTTATACAGGGTATCCTGTGTAACAGTTTTGGCAGGATGGGCAAGCGAGGATACCCCGCCGCTGTTGTTGATTAGCTTTATGGCTTTTTCGACGGTAAACATTGCTTTGGCCTGGTAGGCCGGTTTTCCTTCGCCTAAGTATAGATTGAATGCTTCTTTCAGAGTGCTGATATAACCTTCGTCGAGCAGGGCCGAAGCAATATGCGGGCGTGCTATAGGAGCTTCGCCGGCTTTTTCGAGCACCGAATCAAAATCGATGGAAATGTTGATGCTTTTTAATTTTTCAAGTATAATTTCGGCACGTTTCAGCCTGGCATCGCGAAAATACGACAGGTGGTCGCGCAGGTGTTTGTTGTCCGGGTCGATATTATACCCCATCACGTGGTATTCCCTTCCGTTATCGAAGCAACTGAACTCCACTCCGTCGATAATTTCGATACTGTAATTATGCTTCAGTTCCTGAGCCTGTATGCATCCTTCGAGATTGTCGTGATCTGTTATACTGATGGCTGCAAGCCCGGCTTGCTCGGCCATTTGAACGACCTCTTCGGGTGTCTTCGACCCGTCCGAATAAATCGTATGTACATGCAGATCTGCATATTCTTTCATATCCCACCAATTATTTTAACCTAACTGGAAATATTGACGAAAAAAGTATTAAAAAAATTGAAAATGAAAAATATTTTTATACTGTGCTGAAATCGTATTTAATTTTTGATTGGAAGTTGGTTATACTGCCCAATACATTTTTCAGGTTGGCAAGTTCGGTTGGGTTCAAATCCGAAAGTGCAATATAGTTCCCAATCGAATGCCCTTTTTTATAACTTCTGACCTGGCTTTGGAATTGCAGATTCATCAGGTAACGGAAGCAATACCCAATCTCATCGTAAAACGATTGGGATATTAATTGCCTGCTATAAAGAATCCTTAGCCTTTCCAGGGTATTTGTTTCGGTTAACGAATATTTCATCGAATATAATCTTATAATATTTACTAATAAGCGAATAGCATTCTTAAGGTTGAAACTATCGGTCTGTTCGTCGATGGTTTTGGTCTGTATTTTACCGAAAATACTAACAGGTAATTTATAATTCACAGTCATATTGGCGATTTGATTAAGAAATGAAGGGGTAGCCTCAATCTTTTTAATTATATAATTCCTTAGCCTGTCCGACAAAAATGTGTTTCCATAAATTAACCTGAAGTCGAAAAAAACTGCCGAATCAATAATGCTCTGTGGCTCGGGAACTGTTATCCATTCCTTGAAATATTTTTTCCAGGTGCCAAGAGGTTTGTTCCACATTGGATTATTTGCCATAATTTTCCCCGGGCATAGTTCATAACCGCTTTTATATAGCAAATCATTAATTATATCTGCTAACGAGGAAAAATATTTTTGAGCGCTTTCTGCTTTGTAACTGTCCTCAATATCTTCGAAAATTACAGCATTATCCTGATCGGTAGATAATCCTTGCTCGGAACGTCCTTCGCTGCCCAGTGCAATAAAAGCAAAATCACATGGAGGATTGCCGCACTGATTTACAGCAATATTTATAATTTCTTCGGTTATCAGGTCGCTCATTTTGGTTATTACTTGGGTAATTACTCTCATGTCGGCCCCCCCCGAGGCATTGTAATATTCTATCATTGCAGGCAGTTCTCTATGCAATTTGGCTAAATCGTCGAGGGATTTTGAATTTTTTATTCGATAATTCAAAAAATTGATATTGCTTGCCAGCACATTTGTAAGTTCTTTGCATGATAAAAACTTAAATCCAGTGCCTGTGTTTAATATAAGGTAATCTGCTTTATTTTTAATCAGGCCGGATAGTAAGTCGATAAGCCTGGCAGAATAATCAAAGACAAGCCCGGGAGAGGCTGCAATCAATGAAACCTTTGCATGAAGATCAAGCGCCCCGTTTTTACATTGTTTAATAATATCATCAATAGAAAGAATCTTCAATTCATTATTATCGTTTTTTATTGCTAAAGCATCAGTGCCATAAAAATCCATTGTTTCCAAAGCGTTTGTTATGGTTGATTCCTCGTGGCAAACCGGCAGTTCCGGCAAATTTAATTCGGCGGCCGGCATATCCCATGCAGCAGAGCTGACAGCGTATTGTCGCAGCAGATTTTCCTGGCTGTGCGAGGCATTACTTGCACCAGGCGCTTCTGTAATGAATCCGTCGATATACAAAGGAATACCATCTTTGTCTTTTACAAGGACGGCACTCACCGACAGCTTCGTTATATTGCCGTCGCTTTTTTTAATCATACAATGATAATTTTTTATGTACCCATTTGTATTAAGAACAGAAATGAATTCCCTCATCTCGATATAACTATCAAAAAGATTGAAAATATTAATTGATACAATTTTATCGGGCGTTTCAAAACCAAGTAGTTCTATAAACCAATTATTTGCATTAGCTATTTTTCCTTTTATTCCTGCTTTAGTCCTGAATATGCCAACATGCAGCCTATCGGCCACATTAAATGCAATTTCCGAATTCAACAATCCTGATGAATTTAAAGAAGTTGCCGGGGTTAAATCCTTGATTATAATTATCAATCCTTTGTTGTTGGCAATAAGTACCTTCGAGAATGTAATCAGGACATTGAGAAACCCGCCCTTTATATTGTTTATAATTTTTGTTTCTAACTGCAATGTTTCTTCATCGTTCCCCAAAAATTCTTCAATTTGTTTAATATCTTCGAAGGCGTCCGGGCTTATTAATTTTCTAAGTGTCGGATCTGTTTCGTCAAGAGTACTTTTATCTATTATTTCAGATATTATCCTGTTATTAAAAATTCTTTTGCCGTCAACAAACATCAAAGTACCATCATTGGATGCCTCTACTAAAGCTTTATACCTTTCTCGTGAAGCCAATAATTTGTTTTCGGCTACCGTGCGCAGTTGCTCTGCTTTTAAGTTGCGCCTAACCAACAGGAACAAAAAGAAAGATATTAGCAGGAAAATCCCCAGCGAAATGATTATCAGCTTGCTAACGACATCGCTGATACTTTCTTTCACATCCTCGATATAAACGCCTGTGCCGATTATCCAATTCCATTTTTTAGAAATTTTAATAAAGGATATTTTGGGTACTATTTTGTTCGAATCATCCATCCACTGCCACATGTAGCCGACAAATCCTTCACCGTCTTTCTCAGCAACTGAAACCATTTCTGAAAACATTCTTTTACCATTGGGATCAGTGAATTCTGCAACATTTTTGCCATTAATGTATTTTCTGTCGGGATGCATAATCATAACAGGCATTTTGTCAATTATCTTGATATAATCTTTGTTACCGGCTCCGTATCTT
>DAINRZ010000110.1:0-9294 GCA_036741575.1 Kapaibacterium sp. (SeqCode) | reverse complement strand
CCTTATAGAATGAATATACTAATGCTATTAATATTAAGGTTAACGTAATCGGGTCATATTGAATCGAATTAGAGAAATATGATAATCCCCTGGTGAAGTAATCACTTTGAGGTATCCCTGCATTCAGCTTTGCAAAAGCAGTGTTTGGTACGGCAAATCCATAATATAAAAGCGAGAAAAATATCCATAAAACAATTGGTAATAATCCTATTGATATTTGCCTGAATCTTTTGCAACATGTGTTTATTGACTCGTAAAACAGCGGCGGAAACGTCAGAAAGGTAAGGTCATACCTGTTAAGTGCAGAGCAAGATGCCAGCAGTGCTAAAACCAGTAACCTGTTTCTGATTTCCTTTTTTAAATAAACCAGATAAAAAGTGATAATTATAAGATAGGACAGCGGGTTTTCTAACCCGGAAGTGGAGTAGTCTATAAATGATTTTGATAGTAATGCCAGTAATAAAACTATAATACTGTTTATTAATCCGCCGGATAAGTATTTGACTAATAACCATAATGAAATAATACTGATAATGACAGATAAGAAAACCGGCATAAAATAACTATTACTCGTAATTAAATAGAAAAAACTGAGCAGCAGCATCCATAGCGGGTGAGAATATGATTGCACCCTTTCGCCTGGATTCCATGTCAGGCCGTATCCGCTGATAAAGTTATCGACAGTCCTGAGCGTAATATAGGCATCGTCGCAAATCCATGCATTTACGATTAATACGTATAAAGCAACTGCCATACCTCCGATGATAATAAACTTATTCTTGTCCATAACAGGGTAAAAAAACAAACTAATCCACGTTCAAATTAAAACTTTTTTGTGTATTTCCTTAGAAATTAACTAAATTTAATTTTTTTTGATATTATGTATTAGAAAATTCAATTTCATGTTATGATTGGAATAGGGTGGGATTTACACAGGCTGGAACGTGGGAAAAAACTCATATTGGGGGGCATAGAAATTCAATCGGACTTTGGTGCCGTTGCTCACAGCGATGGCGACGTATTATTGCATGCCCTCACTGATGCTTTGCTAGGGGCGGCAGGCCTGGGGGATATCGGTGAACTTTTTCCCGATACAAAAGAGGAATTCGAGGGCAGGGAAAGCAGTTACTTCGTAAAAGAAGCATTAAAGCTAACAGAAGAGCATAATTTAAAAATTGTTAATATAGATTCAGTAATAAAACTCGAGAGTCCAAAAATCCTTAGGTACAAAGAATCGATAAAAGAATCTATTGCCGGGCTTTGCGGGATTAATCCCGGCAGAGTGGGAGTGAAAGCAAAGACTAGCGAGAAAACAGGCCCCTGCGGAAGGTCCGAGGCTATAGAGGCCTATTGTGTGGTACAACTTGACGAGTATGAGAATAATGGTTAAAGTTATCAGTTTTGCCATTTCATTATTAATTTTAGGCGCTTGGATTACTAATCCTATTCTTGCCGATGACACCTATCCTTATTCATACTCAATATCGGATATGCACACTAACGGCAGGCTTATTGTGAGTAGCGGCCACGATAAACCGGTTTCAATTTTAATAAAACCAAAATGGGAAGAAGAGTCTGAAGTTTTCTATTTATGGAACGGAATAGAGCGTAAAAATGCAAGAGGTATTTCCCTGGGAAATTCAAGGCTTCTTGCAGCTGACTATTACAATAAAGATTTAATACTTATCCGAAGGGATATTTCCCGTATTGTAGTTGCCCTGAGCGACACTCTGGGTGCCTCATTGGAAGAGAAAGACCTGCCCGGTGAATTCAATGAAGTGGAAAATTATTCAGCACAGTGGGTGGGACGATTCGATGATACTACATTGATTCTCAAAATTAATAACTACCTTTATGGAATATTCCTCGATAATAACAGGAATTTAGATGCAAAGCTGATTTCTGTTTCTTGTATCAGCGTTAGTATCAATAGAAAAATGAATTTTTCAAACTTAATATATATAGAATCGGCAGAAGGGACAGGCACAGTAATTACAGACGATTTGAAATCTGTAAGAAAGCCATTAGCAAGGATAAATATAGCTGAAAACCAACAAATTTTCTGCCTCGAAAAAAATATTGCACTCACATCTTCGGCTGGCGATAATGCTAACTCACTAATATACCTGATAAGCGGTTCCGGCGGTATAATTGATAACTTTTGGATTGAATCTAACGGAAGTACAATTGCAATTTCGGGAACAGATAAAAAATTCAATATTTATTATATAACTTATTCAGGCTCGAACTATTATCTGAATATAGACGGATACTCGGCCGGCAAACGAATACCGGAAACCTCGGCAGCCCTGCCCAGAGAAATAATCGGCCCTGAATTACTGAAGCAATCAGGGCAATACTTATATGCCCTTTTCAGGAACGGTTTTCTTAAATTCGACAGGTCTGGAGAAACAGTATCGGCAGATTTCTTGCCGATAAGTGAATATATAAGCGGGGCACCCGATATGAAGATTATTGAAAACAATATAATAATATCGACACAAGCATCATCATTAGTATTAAAAAGCTCTGAAAACTCATTCTGGTGGTTCTTCAGTTTTATGCGGCAAAGCGGCAAAATCATTATACCCTTGATTCTTGTAATAATAATCCTCGTGATGCTGCAACTGTACAGGCGGCAAAAACGCCTTCTGAGGGCAGTGCTCAACCTGCCTTCATCGGGCGCAGTCCTCGTTCTCGATAAAAACGGCAGGCTTTACAGGGCAAACTCTTCAGGAATGGCGCTTGCAGGTATTACCGGAAACCTGCCTATGGGCAAACCGCTTCAGTTCTATTTTACAAAGGATAATGCAAAACCTGTAAAAGAATTGCTCGAAAAAGCCCTCGAAATGAAAAATACTGTAACACAAAAAGTAAATATTGCCGAAAACAGCGAATCGAGAGAATGGTATTGTATAATCGTACCCCTAAGGACAACAGCAGGATTCTTTACGGGGCTGCTGTTTACAGGAATAGACATTACGGAGGAACTGGAAAGAAAGCGGTTAAGCAATTGGGCCCAGCTTGCTCATGATATGCAGACGAACCTTTCAACCATCAAACTTAATGCAGAGCAGCTTGGTATTGGCGAAGAAGATGAAAATACCGACAGGAAGAGAAAAATAATACACCAGGTGAATATTTTAATGCACAGGGTAAGGGATGTGGTTACAGTTGGACGGAGCGACGGATTGGACCGCCAATTAGTTAATGGCGCCGATATTTGTGCTGAAGTAAAAGCAGAATTTGACGATACTTTGTTTCCAAATGTTAGAATTATTACCGAAGTTCAAAATACAATGGTATCATGCGACAGGGCAAAGCTTACCAGGGCGCTGAGGAATGCTGTGGAAAATGCAATCAGGGCTCTCGAGGGCAAAGACGGGATTATTACGCTTTCGAACAGAACTGATGCCAGGTATGCATATTTCTCAGTAAAGGATACCGGAAAAGGAATGGATGCTGAAACTTCGAAGAAAATGCTGAAACCCTACTTTACTACATCGAAAAAATATGGCGGTATGGGCATGGGCACTATGATAATGCAGCATGTAGCGGAATTGCACGGCGGAAAAATCGAGGTAGTTTCCGAAAAAGGCAAAGGTTCCGAAATTATATTCAGCTTTCCAAATTTCCAAAATAAAAGGAAATAATATGCCGGAGTTAATAAATAATGCCAGATAATTATTCCCATTTGAAAGGTGTTAGGATTGGCGCAATAGATTATGGCCTGAAAAGGGTGGGTTTTGCCGTTTGCGATGAATTGCATGTTACTGCAAATCCCAAAAAAGTGTTAGACCCAACAAAAGACAAATTCTGGGACGAATTAACTGCTCTGCTTAAAGCAGAAAGGGTTGGGGCCGTTATCGTTGGTGTGCCTTGGCGCCTTGACAATAAAGAGACTGAAATAATTGAAAAAATATATCAATTTATAAAAGAATTGAAAAATGTGACAGGATTGGAAATTATTCCAAGAGATGAATCGTTTACAACGAAGAGGGCTGTTGAAACTCTTATTGCAATTGGTAAAAAGAAAAAAAAGAGGGCAGAAAAGGGTATGCATGACATTATTGCAGCCGCTGTCTTATTAAGGGAATTTTTGAAGGAGATAGATTTTGAAGAATCGAGGTAATTACATAATTTTTATATTTCTTATCATTTTTATTGGCTTTGTGGATTTGAACGGGGCAAATGATAAAGACAAAAGTTTTTACTATGATTACGGCAAGCAGTTTTATTCCGAAGCACATATAATCGGCGAAAAAGGAATCGATTCAGCTGAGTGTGTTATTTTTTTCAGGTTTTCTTACAGTCTTATGACGTTTGCTAAAAGCACCGATGTAAGGAATATTGGAACGAGTTACACTGCATATCCTAACATATTCATCGATTTCAGGGATTCTACCGGATTGATAAAAAAAAGAGAGAAATGGACTGATACTGTCTCCGTAAACAGTTACGATTCTACAAAATCCAAGAGTAATTTTTACCCGGGTTTTATCAAAGTTACTTTGCCGCGTAGTATCTCATCGATAAATATCGAGTTTCGAAATGACCAACTGGCTGCTCTGAAAAGGGATAAACTCAATATAAATTTAAATAAATTTGTCTTTGGGGCTTCAATATCAAATCCTATGCTCGTTTCCCTTGGAAAAACCTCGAATTCTTCTACATCTCCTGTCTTAGAGGGTTCTTCTGTCGAGTACTTCGAACCGTTTATTCTCGGTGGAAACGCAGATTTAAATTCGAAAAATACAGTTATGGTTTCTTATGTTAAATTCAGGCAAGGGCAAGAGGCTTTTAATTATGTTATTGAGTATATCCCCGACAAACCAGACGATGTATGGGGCTATATCCAGCCTTTAAGCGGCCAGGTTAGGGCCCTGCCCGGCAGTGAGCCGGTTTTTAGTGTCTCCGGGAGCAACAAATTATTGTTTTCATTTCTGCTTGACAAAATGCCGGCAATCCAGGATGGATTTATATCAGGATTTTTGGAAATACCACTCCCGGCAGCATTCATGTATCCGGGTAATTATGTCATGAAGGTTGCATCGGCAACCGACCCGAAAGACTCCCTTAATTACAACTTTAAAGTCGAATGGGTCGACATGCCTGTTTCGTTGCGTAATGCTGATTATGCTGCCGAAATGATGTACTATATCATGACTGATGACGAACACGACGAACTATCTTCGGGTAGCAAACTCGAAGTATTAAGGAAAATTTGGAATTTTTGGAAAGCTAAAGACCCTACAAAATTCACAATTTACAACGAAGCAATGGCAGAATATTTTGCACGGGTCGATTATGCTTTTTTCAATTATAAAACTTTAGGCGAAAAAGACGGCGCTAAAACCGAAAGGGGAAAGGTTTATATCCTAAAAGATGCCCCTACGCAGGTGAAACGCAGGCTCGAAGAAGATAAAACCGTAGAGGAATGGTATTACAACAACCTAAAACAGGTATATGTATTCGAAACGAACCATTCAGGTAAATATAAACTAAGGAAAATCGAAAACATCGTAAAAAAGTAACTATTCGTTTTGATCGAAATGGGAAGGCTCCCATTTTAGCCCATCGCAGGGAATATATTTTTCTGTAGGGTGCTCGTCATAAATCCTGCAAAGCTGGCTTGGTGCATCGAAATGGCGGCACGATCCGCACAATGTTTCGTCGGTAAAACGTTTTATCCTGTCTCGGAAAATCTCATATTGGCGCCATGCCGGGTAGAAAGCAAAAAACCAGGTAATGAAAAGAGCAATCCAGTATATTTCTTTGGATTCAATCCTGGTGACAAGGAAAAAGCTTACGGCAACTATAATTGATGTCCTGAGCAGTACACCCCAAACGATTGAGCCGGTAGTAATAACCGGCTGCATATTACCATCGGAATCCTCGACGGACCTCTCGCGGAACATGAATATATCTATCAGTTTTTGAAGCATTTCAATTAAATTTAATTTCAAATAAAATATTAACGTTTATAAATTGTAATTGTTAGAAAAATATCCGCGAATATTGAGTGTTTTATTATTTTTGGGCAATTTGCTTTGAATAATTAAGGAGAATTATTGAACGAAATACATATACTGCCTGATTTTATTGCAAACCAGATAGCTGCCGGCGAAGTCGTCCAGAGGCCCGAATCAGTTGTAAAGGAACTCGTGGAAAACTCTATGGACTCGCAGGCCGACAGCATCGCCGTTATTGTGCGCAATGCCGGCAAGCAGCTGATACATGTAATTGATAATGGAAAGGGCATAAGCAAAGACGACCTGCCGCTAACTATTAAACGACATGCAACAAGCAAGATTTTCTCGCAGGAAGACATGGAAAGGATTATGACTTATGGTTTTAGGGGCGAAGCTCTTGCTTCGATAAGTTCCGTTGCACAGGTGGAAATCAGGACAAAAAGGCAGGGCGAAGACGTGGGTTATTCACTTGTAGCCGAGCCTAACGGCGAAGCTGCCGTTACTCCCGTTCATACCGAATTAGGGACACAGGTATTTGTTAAGAACTTATTTTATAATATACCTGCCCGAAGGAAGTTCCTGAAGTCGAACCTGACTGAATTCAGGCATATATCGGATACTATGCTGAAATTTGCACTAAGCAGGACAGATATTCGATTCACGTTTTATGATGGCGAAAACCTGGTATTCGACGTAAAACCTGCAGCAGCCGAATCGAGAATAAGGGATTTGCTTGGCGCTTCTATAACCGATAATATGATTCAGGTAAATTATTCAAACGAAAATATCGAAATCGTGTGAAATGTGGGCGAGCCGCAACAGGCGCGCCAGTCAAGCCCGCAGCAATTTCTTTTCCTGAACGGCCGGAATATCAGGAGCAAATATTTGAACCATGCCGTTATAGCTGCATACGAATTCCTGATAGATAAAAACTATTATCCCTTTTATCTGCTGAATATTAATATCGACCCCAAAAATATCGATGTAAATGTACACCCACAAAAGCACGAGGTTAAATTCGAAGATGAAAGGTATGTTTATAATATTGTGAAAACTGCTGTTACTATGGCGCTGAACAGCCGCAGCCTGATACCGGATGTTTCGCTGCCTGCCTCCGATGCATCTTCTCCATTTATTATTGACATAACTGACAGAATTTCGGGACACATTGAGTTGGTAAATAAAATCACAGGGGAAATTATCGAACCTTTCAGGCCTGGAGGAAATTCCGGCAAAAGCGCCATTTTTAGTTCAGGCAGCAATTCCGGGAGCCCGTTTTCTTTCGAAGCAAAATCATCGCTTCACAAATTCGACAGAGAACTCTCTGCTTACGAGGTTTTATTCGGAACCAAAGAAGAAAATAGCAGCCCTGCGGGTGGAGAAGCCCTATTTATCAGGCAGGTGTTAAATAATTATATCATTACGGATAATGGAAGTTCGATAATAATAATCTCGCAAAGCAGGGCGCATTGCCGGATATTATACGAAAAGCAGCTAAAAAAAATTGAATCGGCTGAAATTGTATCCCAGTCCTTGCTTTATCCTGTTGTAGTAGGTTTGACTGATCACCGTACTGCTATTCTAAATATGGTAAAAGACGAAATAAAAAAGCTGGGTTTCGATTGGGAACTGAGCGAAGGTTCCATTTCTATAACAGCAATACCGCAGGATTTGAAACCGGGGAATGAAGAATCCCTGATACTCAGCCTGATTGACGGGTGCGAAGGCCAGGACCTCACCGACAAAAGTAAATACAAACACAGCCTGGCGCTTACTTTTGCCAGGAAGAATGCGGTCGAACCGGGAAAACCGCTTAGTGATAGCGAGATAAGGGCAATTTATCATGATTTGGGCCTCTGTGTAAATAAATCTTTCACTCCTGACGGCAAAAAGATATCCTTTGAACTGACGCCTGAGAGAATTGAAAATTTGTTAACTTGAAATCTGAAAAAATAAGCATTATAAATTTTAGTCTTTATTAACATTTTAATTCAATTATCTTAAATATGAAAAAAGTACTTTTTTCCATAATTGCACTCATAACGCTTGCCGCCTGCGACGGCGGGCTGGAACCGTACAAAACGGAGGAGCTATCTTATATCAGGGGCAGGATTTATTATAAGAATGGCAGAGAAGGCTGGCCGCCTAAGGATTCCGTCATCGAAGTCAGAGTGGTTGCCTTCAAGAATTTTGCTTCGGACAGTATCTACAAAGATATAATCAGTGGCAATGCGATTTACACCAATAGTTCAACAGCTATGTTTGTAGATAGCGCCGATTTTGAAATAGAAGTCAAGGAAGCGCCTCTAACTTTCAATTATATTGTTGTTGCGCAAAGGTACGGCTCGTTGTTCGACTGGCGGGCTATAGGAGTTTACACAGTCACGGGAGATGTTTACAAACCGTCAAAATTGGATGTTGAAAAAGGTAAATCGTATTTTATTACGATGAATGTAGATTTCAATAACCTTCCTCCACAACCATTCTAAGAGATTAATATGAATAAAATATACTACTTAATTACTTTAATTGCATTATCATATATATCCACCAATGCTCTTTATTCTGCAAACCAATCCCTGGCCGGCAGGATAACCGATGCAAAAAGCGGCGATGCCCTGGCAGGCGTAACGGTGATTATTGAAAATACAGCTATGGGAGCTGTTACCGACGGCAAAGGAATGTTCAGGATACCGGTTATTAAGAAGGGTAATTATAATGTACTGATTTCTTATATCGGTTACAAAGCAAAGAAAATCCCGGTCAGAATCGATGAAAACAAAGTAACGGAACTGAACGAATCTCTTGCCGAAGAAGTAATACAGACCGGCGAGGTTGTCGTATCTGCTGCCAAGAGGGTGCAGGCTGTTCAGGAAGTTCCTGTTTCTGTTTCCGTAATCAACAATATAGCTTTGCAACAGCGAAATATCACTAGAATAGATGACGCCCTGCAATATGTACCGGGAGTAAGTATGAACGGCGAAGATGTCAGCATCAGGGGATCGGCCGGATATACATTCGGCCTCGGTTCGAGGGTAACGCTTCTGCTGGACGGCATTCCCATGCTTTCAGGCGACCTTGCCGATATTAAGCTCGGCTCGCTGCCTTTCTTTAATATCGAAAGGATTGAAGTCGTAAAAGGAGCCGGTTCCGCTCTATACGGTACAAGCGCCCTGGGCGGAGTAATAAATGTAATTTCAAAAGAGCCGACTGCAATACCGGATATAAGAGCCAAAGCATTTGCCGGTGTATATACTAAACCGCGCTTTGATGAATGGAAGTATTCTGATAAGCTGCATATGAATAACGGGCTCGACCTTGG
>DAINRZ010000109.1:0-9317 GCA_036741575.1 Kapaibacterium sp. (SeqCode) | reverse complement strand
CCCCTTCCATCAGGATATTGTTCGATGACAATGAAAAATTATAAATGAACTAAAAAGGAGTTTTATGCAACCAGACGATACCAGGCCCACAGACAAACCTTTGATAGAATCATTCAGCTACGACAATACAATCGTAAAATTATTCACTTTAGCTACAATTGTGTGGGGCGTAGTCGGCATGCTGGTGGGGTTAATAATTGCCGTGCAGCTATACATCCCCGAATTTCTTGGCGACATTCAATATACTTCATTCGGCAGGCTGAGGCCGCTGCATACCAACGCGGTAATATTCGCATTTGTCGGTAATGCAATATTCATGGGTGTTTACTATTCTTTGCAAAGGCTGTGTAAAACCAGGATGTTTAGCGATTTGCTCGGCAGGCTGCATTTTTGGGGTTGGCAATTTATAATTCTTTTAGCTGCAATAACTTATCCACTTGGTATAACAACAGGTAAAGAATATGCCGAACTGGAATGGTCCATCGATATTCTCGTCGCCGTTGTGTGGGTGATTTTCGGTATTAATTTACTGATGACGATAATTAAGCGGCGCGAACGGCACATGTATGTTGCCATATGGTTTTATTTAGCTTCCTGGGTTACCGTTACTGTTTTGCATGTAGTCAACTCGATGGCCATACCCGTCAGCCTGACAAAAAGCTATCCGGTTTATGCCGGCGTTCAGGATGCCCTGGTACAGTGGTGGTACGGCCACAATGCGGTTGCGTTTTTCCTGACCACGCCTTTCCTGGGCCTGATGTATTATTTTATGCCTAAGGCAGCCGAAAGGCCTGTATATTCTTATAAACTATCGATTATTCACTTTTGGTCTTTAATATTCCTTTATATATGGGCAGGACCGCACCACTTGTTATACTCTTCGCTCCCTGACTGGGCGCAGTCTCTGGGAACCGTATTTTCGATTATGCTTATTGCACCCTCGTGGGGGGGTATGCTTAACGGCCTGTTAACCTTGCGGGGAGCATGGGACAAAGTGAGGGAGGAACCTATACTAAAGTTCATGGTTGTTGCGGTGACGGCTTATGGTATGTCCACATTCGAAGGGCCGCTTCTCTCGGTAAAATCAGTAAATGCCATTTCGCATTTCACTGACTGGACAATAACTCATGCCCACATTGGCGCTCTTGGATGGAATGGTTTCCTGACTTTTGGCATATTATACTGGCTGATACCTAAACTATGGCGAACGAATATTTATTCGAAAAAACTGGCGAATGCCCATTTCTGGATAGGGTTCATAGGTATTTTGCTTTACGCAGTGCCGCTATATTGGGCTGCAATAACACAATTCCTTATGTGGAAGCAGTTCACACCGGCCGGTGGCCTTATGTATCCGAACTTTCTGGAAACATTGCAGCAGATTATACCAATGTATATTCTCAGGTCGATAGGAGGCGCTCTATATTTATCCGGAGTTGTCATTATGGTATTCAATTTATTGAAGACGATAAAGACTGGCAGCTTTGTTAAAAATGACGATGTACAGGCTCCGGCGCTTGTTAAGCCAAAACTTGCCGACCTCGAATTCAAGCACAGGTGGCTGGAACGCAAGCCCGTGCCATTTTTTATTCTTACTACAATAGCAATTTTAATCGGCGGTTTGATAGAAATAATACCGATGTATGTCATCAAAACCAATGTGCCGACGATTAAATCTGTTAAACCATATACACCCCTGGAATTGCAGGGCAGGGATATTTATGTGGCTGAAGGCTGCTATACATGCCATTCGCAAATGATTAGGCCTTTCAGGTTCGAAACCGCAAGGTACGGAGAGTATTCCAAGGTAGGTGAATTCGTTTACGACCACCCGTTCCAGTGGGGATCCAAACGAACGGGCCCCGACCTGGCCCGCGAAGGTATTAAGAATCCGAATGCAGCATGGCATTATACTCACATGCTCGATCCGCGTGCCGTATCGCCAGGATCTATAATGCCTTCTTATCCGCATTTAATCGAAGAAGACCTGGATTACTCGCTACTTGAATCCAAAATTGCAGTGATGAGGACACTCAGTGTGCCCTATCCATTGAATTATGAAGAGAAAGCGCTCGAATACTCGCGAGAGCAGGCAAACGTTATCGTTAAACAGTTGAAAGAAGCCAATATCGACTGTCCGCCCGACAAAAAGATCATTGCGATGATTGCATATTTACAGAGGCTCGGCACCGATATTAAAGGCTCTTCTCAAAACAAGGCTGCTAATTAAGAGGAGGTTATGTATGTTTAAGAATTTATTGAACGATACGGGCGATTTGCAGATTTTTTCCATTATAGGACTGATATTCTTTGTTGTTTTCTTTATTGGAATCCTGGTTTGGGTGTGGAAAATGGGCAAACCTTTCGCTAATTATATGAGCCGCCTGCCGCTAAATGATATTCCCGATAACAAATTTAATGATGGAGGAATTAATGGCTAAACCTTCCGATAAACTTTTGGACCATAATTATGACGGGATCCTGGAATACGACAACCCCCTGCCGAGGTGGTGGGTTTATTTGTTCATTATAACGGTAATCTGGGGGGCAATTTATTTCTGGTATTATCATATTTCTGACAGAGGCATGTCGTCTGCACAGCAATACCTGGCAGAGGTCAGGGAAGCCGAAGAATCCGGAGCCGTCCAGAAAATTGTATTCGATAAAAAAGATTTCGTGGTTATCACCGATGAAGCCAGCCTGGCAGACGGTAAAATGATATACGAGAAAAACTGCGCCACATGCCACGGCCGCAGCGCCGAAGGCGGCGTTGGCCCAAACCTTACGGACGAATACTGGATACATGGCGGTACTTTCGAAAATATTGCAGTCATAATTGCTGTTGGAGTTCCCGAAAAAGCAATGCCTTCGTGGCAAACACAACTTTCGAAAAAGGATGTGCTTGCTACTGCAAGTTTTATTAAATTGCTGAAAGGTTCCAATCCGGCCAATCCAAAGCCTCCGCAGGGCGATTTATATAAAGGCGAGTAAACTCTGGAGGATAATATATATATATAAAATGGATGGATGAATGACGAAAGAGATTGAGAGCGAAGATAAAGGCACCGGGGATGACCTGCTGATAACCGAAACGGGTACCTCGTTCAGGGACAGGGTATCGACAATCGGCAAAAAAGGCGGCAGGGTATGGGTTTATCCTACAAAACCCAAAGGAGCATTCCATAGGGCAAGAGTCATTGTTTCGATTTTCCTTTTAGGTTTGTTTTATGGTTTGCCATTCTTTAAACCGGGCGGAGAACCTTTTTTGCTTCTAAACATGATTGAAAGAAAGTTTATTATTTTCGGGATGCACTTCTATCCTCAGGATTTCTATATTTTCGCCTTAGGATTCCTTGCACTTTTCATCTTTATAGTACTTTTTACAGCAGTTTACGGAAGGCTCTGGTGCGGATGGGCTTGCCCGCAGACTGTATTTATGGAAATGATTTTCCGTAAAATCGAATATTTTATCGAAGGTGACGCACCTAAACAAAGAAAGCTGAATACTTCACCGATGAGTTTTAACAAATTTATCAGGAAATCCCTTAAGCATTTTATATTTTTCGCAATTTCAGTATCAATCGTCATCTTTTTTACTGCTTATATCGTCGGTATCGACGAGGTGGGCAGGCTGCTCGGGTCATTCCCGGGTGAGAATGCAGGCGTTATGATAGCTTTTATAATTCTTGCAGGGGCAGTGTATTTTATTTTTTCCTGGTTCAGGGAGCAGGCTTGCACTATGGTTTGCCCTTATGCCAGGCTTCAGTCGGTTTTATTGGATAAAAATTCTATCGTAGTTTCGTATGATAACGTTAGAGGAGAGCCCCGCGGCAAAATGAAAGAAGGAACCGTTGCCCAGGGTAACGGTGACTGTATCGACTGCGGGAACTGCGTCAGGGTGTGCCCTACAGGAATCGACATCCGCAACGGCGTCCAACTGGAATGTGTTAACTGTACTGCATGTATCGATGCCTGCGATTCGATTATGGCAAAAATTAGCAAACCAAAGAAATTAATACGGTATGCTTCATTTAACCAGATAAATCTCGGTACTAAATTCAGGTTTACTCCGCGTGTGATTATTTATACAGTCCTTTTGGCAGCGCTTATCGGCATAGTTACTTTTATTATAACTACGAGGAGCGACGTTACGGCTACTATTGTCAGGGCAAGGGGGACGCTGTTTCAGGAAGCGCCCGACGGCACAATCTCCAATCTTTACCTGGTGAAGCTGGTTAACAAAATGCCGGAGAAAATCAATGTTGAATTGAAACTCGAGGATATTCAGGGCAAAATCGAACTGGCAGGCAAAACAAATACCATGCTCGAACCGGATGCAATTTCAGAGATAGAGTTCTTTGTCAGGATTAATAAAAATAAACTCGATGGAATGAAAAGCAATATTTATATAGGTATTTACTCTAACGACAAAAGGCTCGACAAAATTAAAACAACATTTATCGGACCAAACAAGTAGATAATGATATGGGTATAAAATGGCACTGGGGATTTGGGATTACGGTAGTATATTCAGTTTTTGTACTACTGGTTATCGGCTTCCTCTTTTTTTCTTTCGGGATGAAAACAGACCTTGTAGAAGACGAATACTACGAAAAATCTTTGAAATACGATGAAGTAATCGAAAAGAAATTACGCAGCGAAAGGCTTGGCAGCGAGATTAATGTTCAATATATCAACGGCGCCCTCGTAGTTACTTATCCCAACGCTGCACAAAAGAGTAAAATTTCGGGCAGTATCAAATTCTACCGCCCTTCGGATGTTAATAAGGATTTCTCGATAGAAATTACTACCGATTCTGCCGGCAAACAGCTAATCGACGTCAGCAGGCGAGAACCAGGCCTGTGGGTAATGAAATTTGACTGGAAATCGGGCGATAGCAGTTACTATGATGAGAAGAATATAAATTTATAATATTAATTTTTGTAAGACAATGAATTTCGATTTGATACCTGCATTTATTTTAGGAATTGGCGGCAGCCTGCACTGCATAGGTATGTGCGGGCCAATTGTGCTGGCGCTGCCGCAGCACGAATCGAACAGGCTGCTTATGGCAATGGACGGGCTGCTTTATAATCTTGGCAGGATACTGACTTATTGCCTTTTGGGTGCGATATTCGGCATTGTTGGATCGTTTTTCGGATTCGAACGCTACCAGGGTATTCTCGAAATATCGATTGGATTATTAATTCTGCTTTACTTAGTAATACCCCGAAAGAGCAGGGCGGGTATGGCGGACAACAGGCTATTCAATTATGTCTCGTCCAAATTCCGCAAATTTTTTAATTATTTTCTCAATTCGCAAGATAAAAGTTCTCTTGCTGTATTGGGAATGCTCAACGGTTTGCTGCCGTGCGGGCTGGTTTACGTTGCACTGGGCGGAGCCATCGCCGAGGCCGAGCCTGTTGCTTCCATATCTTATATGGCAGCATTCGGGATTGGTACATTTCCCGTTATGTTTTCAATTTATTTTGCAAAGAATTTCATACCGATTAAAGTAAGGCAGAAACTAACCAGGCTTATACCATTTGCTATCGGCGCGCTGGCCCTTCTGCTGATTTTTAAAGGAGCAAAGTTTACTTTCGACGGCGGGCCGGATATTAAGCAGCATAGCTCTCACACCGAGAAAATGAAATGCTGCGAATAGTATTTTACTGGAGTAAAACTAGCCATAGATCTTTTTATTTTTGAATAATGTGAATAAATGTGGAATGATTTAGATCAACAATTTTTATGGAAAAAAGGGAAAATAGCTTAAAGAAATTATTAGACGGGCTCGAAAAAAATGAGTTGGTCGAGATAATACTCGAGTTATCGAAAATTAGCGCCCGAAATTCGGAATTTTTAAATATTTACCTTCGCAGTTCCGACGAACTCGATATCGAGCAAATTATTTCCAATGCAAAAGCAAGTATTTACCGTTTTATTTACGGCAGCCCTAAAACCGGCAGAAATTGCCTGAAATTGAGAGAAGCGAAAAAAGTAATATCAGATAATTCCAAAATATTGAAAGAGCATCCAATTTATATTGCCGATCTCAAACTTAATTATGTTGAAACCTGCAATGATTTTACTAATGATTTCGGGGATATATCAGAGCAATTCTACGATTCTGCAATTCGTGCCTTTGTAGATTTTGCCCGCTTTATTCGGAAGAATCCAACCCTGTATAATTCATTCAAAGAAAGGCTGGACAGGCTTTACATTAATTCAAAGGGTATTGGTTGGGGATAATCCGATGAAATGGAAACAATATATCTGGAGTTAAAAAGTGAATTTGAATAGCAGATTAATTCTGCTACTAAATAGCTCTATCTCCAAAAGCTACTGGAAACATTAATTATTCTCCCCATTGCAAATCAGGCCGTCTTTCCTTAGTTTTCTTTATTGCTTCCTGGTGCCGCCATTTATTGATTTCTTTGTGGTTGCCACCCAGCAATATTTCAGGCACTTTCATGCCGCGGTAATCAGCAGGCCGTGTGTAATAGGGAGCTTCGAGCAGGCCCTCCTGGAATGAATCTTCGAGCGCCGATTCAGCGTCGCCCAGGACTCCCGGCAGCAGCCGCACTATGGCGTCGGTCAATACAAGAGCTGGCAATTCGCCGCCGCTCAGCACGTAATCGCCGATAGATACCTCTTTTGTTATCAGAGTATCTCTTATGCGCTGGTCTATTCCTTTGTAATGGCCAGCAAGGATAATAATGTTTTCTATAAGCGAAAGCCTGTTGGCTTCCTTTTGCGTAAGAGTATCGCCGTCGGCTGCCATGTAAATGATTTCTCCGTATTGCCTTTCGGAATTGAGTTTTTCGATGCACTTAAACACGGGTTCGCATTTGATAATCATACCGGCGCCGCCGCCAAAAGGCTCGTCGTCTATATGCCGGTATTTGTCTTCGGCATAATCGTGCAGGTTGTGCACAAAAATCTTTGCAATGCCTTTGTCCTGTGCAATTTTCAGAATACTGGCCTTCAGTGCCGATCCGAGTATTTCCGGCAGGGCGGTTACAATGTCTATCCTGATAAGTTCTGTGCCGTTTGGCAATTCTATTCCCTCTGATAATCAAAATCTTTTATTATTAAATGCAAATATATATTTAATAATACATAAAATTGCCTAATATTGTCATTTATTTTTAAAATATTCATTCAAAATTTGTGTCTAAATCTTAAACTTTTCTTAATTTAGTAGCTTGTTTTTTTTGAAAATTAGAAAATTAATTGTAAATGGATAATATACGGAATTTTTGTATCATCGCCCACATTGACCACGGCAAATCAACCCTTGCCGACCGCCTGCTCGAGAAAACGGGCAGGGTGACGGAACGTGAAATGACGATGAACCAAATTCTCGACGATAATCCGCTGGAGCAGGAGCGCGGTATAACCTTTAAGCTGCACGCTATCCAGATGGATTACTTAGCAAAAGACGGTAAAACTTATTCGCTGAACCTTATAGACACTCCCGGCCACGTGGATTTTTCGTACGAGGTATCCCGTTCGCTGGCTGCATGCGAAGGCGCAATACTCGTGGTGGATGCCACCCAGGGCGTCGAGGCTCAGACTATCAGCAACCTTTACCTGGCTATCGATTCTAACCTCGAAATTATTCCCGTGGTTAATAAAATCGATCTGCCGAGCGCCCAGACAACGATTGAAAATGTTCGAGCCCAGATTGTCGATTTGATTGGCTGCGACCAGGATGAAATCCTCTATACTTCGGCCAAAAAAGGCACCGGAATTGAAGAAATTCTCGAAGCAATAGTAGAAAGGATACCGCACCCAGTAGGCAATACCGATGCACCGCTAAGGGCTCTTATTTATGATTCACTATATGATTCGTACAGGGGAGTAATTGTAAATATCCGTGTATTCGACGGCGTCCTGCGCGAAGGCGACAAAGTCCTTTTTATGCAGACCGATAAAACTTACGACGTTGAAGAAGTCGGCATACTATATATGACACGCCACCGCACCAAACAGCTAACAGCCGGCGAGGTCGGTTACTTTACAGCCAGCATCCGCAACCTGCAGGACACCAAACCGGGCGATACGGTGACTACGCTTCGCAATGGAGTGGACGCACCCATCGAAGGCTTCCGCGAAGTTAAGCCAATGGTTTTTAGCGGTATATATCCTGCCGATGCCGACGATTTTGAAGATCTGAGGGAGGCGCTGGCCAAACTTGTACTTAATGATTCAGCGATTACATACGAACCGGAAACATCTTCGGCGCTGGGATTCGGCTTCAGGTGCGGATTCCTGGGACTGCTGCATATGGAGATAGTACAGGAAAGGCTCGAGCGCGAATTCAGCCAGACTATAGTCAATACTGTGCCAAACGTAAGGTACAAAATAAATAAGACTGATTTTACAGAAATTTATATCGATAATCCGGCCGACCTGCCTGAACCGACGCAAGTAATCGAAATCGAGGAGCCTTTTATCAAGGCTCAGATTATTACGCCTTCCGAATATATAGGCAATATTATGAAACTTTGCATGGACAGGCGAGGCACTATGCTGAATACGCTTTACATTACTCCCGAAAGGGTGGACCTGCAGTTTGAACTGCCCCTTGCCGAAGTGGTTTTCGACTTTTATGATAAGCTGAAGTCTGTATCGCGCGGCTATGCATCCCTGGATTATGAATTTATCGGCTACAGGCCCGGCGACCTTGTGAAACTCGATATCATGCTCAACGGCGATATGGTAGATGCGCTTTCGTCTATAGTGCACAGGACAAAGTCGTTTGACTGGGGGCGCAGGCTTTGCTCGAAGCTCAAAGAACTAATCCCCAGGCAATTGTTCGAAATCGCCATCCAGGCAGCTATTGGCAGCAGGATTATTTCGAGGACTACTGTGAAAGCCATGGGCAAGAACGTAACGGCAAAGTGCTACGGCGGCGATATTACGCGCAAGCGCAAGCTGCTTGAAAAGCAAAAGGAAGGCAAGAAGAGAATGAAGCAGGTGGGCAATGTGGAAATTCCACAGGAAGCTTTCCTTGCAATTCTGAGTATTGGCGATGAATAATTTGCAACTATTGGGATTTTTTCCCGTTATAATACAAAACTAATTTTTAAAAGGATAATTTAGGAAATTTTGACAAGATATGAAACAGAGCAATCCGAAGCAGTTTAAAAAGGCAGATACACCCAAGAGGCCTTCACCGGAAGAAATTTTAGCGGACAAGGAACAGAATGCATTAGTCAGGTACTGGCGCTGGTACAGGGAAAAGAAAAGGCTGAAAAAAGAAAGCAAGAAAAAGCCCGAGACATTTGGCGAGATAGTCTGGTCGTGGA
>DAINRZ010000108.1:0-9319 GCA_036741575.1 Kapaibacterium sp. (SeqCode) | reverse complement strand
AACAAACAATCCATTGAAGAATATATTTCTAAATGCATACTCGATGAAGTAATTACTGTTAGAGACAATTTTATTTGCGCAGGCAACTTTAATATAGGAATCGTGGAAACAGGTGTTTACACCCCTGTGGAATTCGGGCGGGAATCTGCCGAAGCAGGCAGACTTGCTGTCGGTTCTATCGAAAAAGCATATGAAATGCTTGCCGCAGGTAAATACGGCGCAATGCTTACCCTGCCGATTTCCAAACATTCCATACACCTGGCGGGCTGCCGTTTTCCGGGCCATACCGAAATGCTGGCTTCGCTGTGCAACACAAGCAATCCGCTGATGATACTATTCTCGGCGAAATTCAGGGTGGCGCTGGCAACGGTACACGTGCCGCTGAGGGATGTTGCAGGCTTGCTGACGGAAGAATTGATTATCGGCAAAACAAGGCAATTTAACTTATCGCTAATGCAGGACTTCGGCATCGGGCAGCCAAAAATTGCAGTGCTCGGCCTGAATCCCCACGCAGGCGAAGAAGGGGATTTAGGCAGCGAAGAAATCGCAGTTATTATGCCTGCAGTTAAATCTCTGGTTTATCAGGGTATCGATGCTGATGGGCCGTTCCCGGCTGACGGTTTTTTTGCAAGAAAGATGCACAGGCAGTATGACGGTGTGCTGGCTATGTACCACGACCAGGGCCTCATACCTTTGAAGCTCGAAGCAAGGGGTGGGGTAAATTTTACTGCTGGGCTGCCGGTTGTAAGGACATCCCCAGACCATGGGACGGCTTTTGCAATTGCCGGAAAAGGCATAGCCGACGAATCGGGCACTTTGAATGCTCTCTTGGCAGCCGAAAGAATCTGCAAAGCAAGGAGGAGGTTTCATGAAAATATCTAATAATTTTATTTTTGCTTTTATTCCGGTTTCAGTAATTCTCGTTTTGATTGCATGGAGCTGCTCCGTTTATAAATCTCCTGCACGGTTCGAGGCAGGCGGCATAATCAGTCTATCGGTTGCCGACAGCAGAAACGGCAAAATCCTAAGGGAAATAAGCGCAAAAGACTCAATAAATGTTTTTATAAGCGCCCTGAATGTAAATGAAAATGTCGATTACGAAACAGATACTACCTACAGGATTCTTTTAATAAGCGAAACTAAAGATACGGCATCGTTCGACACGACAAAGATATTCCTGTCGGTGCGTGGCGATGAATTTAGTTACTTTAATACTAGAAAAAATCCCTATGGCAAGGTGCTGAGCAGGGGAACGGAATATTTCCGGGTGACAAAACCGCTGGCCGGATTTTTATTGGGGGCGGCAACAAAGTAAGAATGAAACAGCCAGGCACAAATATCGGCAGTTCAGGCAAGAAGATTCCAAAATCCTATGGCAGATTAATAATATTATTTTTATTGATGTTACCTGCTGCGGGTTTGCTGTCCGCTCCGGCAGGCACAGCCGGTTCGAATACTGCAATTTCGCTGGATATATTTATTATTACGGCTGCCGTTTTGGTGCCGGCATTCATTGTGATATTATGGTTCCTGGTGCGCAGCAATAAAATTATCAGGCAGAAAAACGAGCAGCTCAAGAGAATAACGGACAGTATCAACGAGGGGTTAATAGTTATCAGTCCCGAAGGGCAAATCAGGTTTATCAATCCAATTGCAAGCGAAATACTCGATTACAGGCCCGAGCAGTTAATCGACAATAACTTCCGCCGGGTGTTCGATTTCAAAAGGGCAGGCTCGATACTTAAAAACAATGATTGCCCCTTTGCAAAAGTATTATCTTCGGGGACCGCTTCCTACGAAAAAAATATTATTATTCAGACAAAAGTAGGCAGGCAGATACATGTCGATTTAATAATCAATCCGCTATTCAAGCGAAAAAAAGAAATCCTTGGGGCTTTGTTTATTATAAGGGACCTTACGGATTCCATAACAGCCGAAAAGAATATTTCGCACTGGAAACAGCGCTACGAGTTCGTTTCCACAGCCGCCAACCAGGTGGTTTACGAGCATATACTGGCTGATAATTCAATCAAATGGAGCCGGAGCATAGAAAAAGTTTTCGGCTATTCCACAAGCGAACTTTCGGGCGGCTATTACCAATGGAAAGAGAAAATCCATCCCGAGGACCGCGACGAAATTATTAAGGCATCCGAGGAATCGAAGATTACAAACAGGGATTTCGAGGCAGAATACAGGTTCAGGAAAAAGAACGGAGAATATGTTTATATCAGGGAAAAGGGCGCTTATATTGCCGACGAAACCGGCAAGCCTGCGAGAATGCTGGGAATAATGCAGAATATCAGCAAGCAAAAGATGGCAGAAGAAGAAATATTAAAATTCAAAGTTATTTCCGATAATGCCAATTACGGAGCTGCAATACTCGATTTCGAATGGAATATTATTTATATAAACAGGTATTTTGCAGCACTGCACGGCTACAAGCCCGAATCGCTTACGGCGATGAATATCACCATCCTGCACAACGAAGAGCAGATGGAGCATATACTAAATATTATCGGGATAATTAAATCTATTGACGTGCTCAATGCCGAAGAAATCTGGCACTGCAACAGAGACGGCAAGGTATTCCCCATGCTTTCCAATATACAGCGCATCCGCGACGAGAAAGGAAATCCCCTTTTCCTGGCTCTTACTGCTATAGACATGAGCGACAGGAAAGAGTTTATTAAACTAATCGAACATGCCAGCGAAAGGTATAAAACTTTGGTGGCAAATGTCCCCGGCGCCGTTTACAGAAGGCTGCCGGACAGCAGTTGGACCATAAAGTTTATCAGCGAGGAGATTTTTAATATATCGGGCTATCCTGCCGTTGACTTCCTTGATAATAAATCTATTGCTTACGCATCTATGATTTATTTCGACGACAGGGCTGCCATTGGCCAGGAAACTTACCTGGCGCTCCACGAAAAGCGAAGCTACAATATCGAATACAGGATCAGGCACGCCGACGGCTCTACCCGATGGGTGATGGAAAGGGGCAAGGGAATTTACGGCGATAACGAAAGTGTTATGTATTGCGACGGTGTGATTATTGACATTACTGATATGAAAAATGCCGAAAAGGCGCTGATTGAAAGCGAAGAAAGGCTGAAAACAAAACTCGGTTATATCCTTTCGCCGGATATCGACGTTGGCGATTTCAGGCTGAACGATGTCATTGATATTGAAAAACTCCAGCAGATACAGGATGATTTTTCGGAGGCTAATGAAATCAGTTCGATTATCCTGGAATTCAATGGCAAAAGCATAACTAAACCCAGCAGGCACAATGATATTTTTGATATTATATGGAACTCCCCCGAAGGCAGGAAAATTTGCTTTGTGCAGCAGTATTCGGAGGGGGAGCCAGGCAGTGAGCAGCCCAAGCCGGTTATCAACAAATGCGCTACGGGAAGCCTGATGAGCGCCAGCGTGCCGATTATCGTCGGCGGCATTCACCTGGCCGACTGGTTTATTGGCCCCTGCAAAGCAAAACAAGCCAATAGCAATACTTTGGGAAGTTTCGCCGAATTGATATCTGCCGACCCAAAAAGGTACGAAAACGCATTTGGCGCCACCCCGGAAATCGGCGAGGAAAAATTCAAAAGGATCTCCGAACTGTTGATGCACGTTGCCCAGGAACTATCGGCCCTGAGTTTCAACAATATCAAGCTGGCAAAAGAAATTACATCCAGGAAGGAATTCGAAACACAGCTAAGGAAATCGGAACAGGAACTGCGCGACGCCAATGCCTCGAAAGACAAATTCCTGTCGATTATTGCCCACGACCTGAAAAGCCCACTGGCCGCTCTCCGCAGCATGCTCGACCTATTGAATGCCGACCTTTCGGATTTCTCGGAAAGCGATATCAAAGAGATTATCGGCGAAATGGACAATTCGGCGAAAAATGTGTTCGACCTGCTGGAAGACCTGCTGAGCTGGTCGCGTGCGCAAACAGGCAAAATTCAGTTCAATCCCGACAATATCGATATGAAGATGATTATTGATAATACAATTTCTCTGATGAAGCATTCCGCCGACAAGAAAAGCATTAACTTGTACTCCGGTGTCGGGGATAGCGTGGTATGCTATGCCGATGCCAATATGATATCGGCAGTACTGCGAAACCTTGTTTCGAATGCCATTAAATTTACCATGCCGGCCGGCGAAGTCGCCGTCAGGATGGCTAACCATGATACTTTCGTCGAATTTTCCGTCAGCGATACAGGTATTGGGATATCCGAAGAAAACTTAGAAAAGCTGTTTAAAATCGACTCGCACCTTACTACACTTGGCACCTCGCAGGAAAAGGGAACCGGCCTGGGCCTTATACTTTGCAAGGAATTTATCGAGGCAAACGACGGAAAGATAATGGTAGAAAGCCGCCAGGGGCGCGGCAGCAGCTTCAAATTCACATTGCCAAAGGCTAACAACGGCAACCACTGACCATTTTTTTGGGGTATTTATCTGCCCCTATTCCTTTTATAATTTTCAAGTTCAATCCCACATTATGGGTTTGATTCCCAGATGCTTGCTTCGAAGTTGCTCATTGAAAAGCTTATTAAGAAGGCATCAATTGGCAATAGCATGGCGATCAAATGGAAGTGCATGCAATGAATTTATATTTCGGATAGGAACTATACCCATAATAATGATTAATAATCGGCGAATGACTTATTGCTGTGGCGCTTCAATTAACAATTCCGCATATAAAGCTCTCTGGCATTCACAACGAACTAATTATCAGGTATTTTTTGGTTTGGTTTTAATAAAAAATCTGGTTAGTGCAGCCAGCCCGAATTTCTCGTAATTTACTCTTAGTGTAAGGATTAGCCCCAGTATCCCGATGATAAAATTCCCCAGCCACATGCTGAAAAACGGTGACATTAAGCCCCTGTCGGCAAGTTTTTCGCCAAGGATCAGGCAGGCCCAGTATAGAATATAAAAACCTAAACTGATGGCTGCGCTAAGGCCGAAATTGCCTCCTTTGGTTATAATACCAAGTGGGCATCCTACAAAAATGAAAATAAAACAAGCAAACGGAATAGCATATTTCTTATGAATTTCGACCTCGTACTGTCTCGATTTTGTAACAAAATCATTGTTTTGGTAAACATTCGAGCTTATTGCCGACCTTGTGAATGTCAGTTTGTTTTGTGCTTTAACTATTGCAGCTTCGCGGTTTAGCGAATCCGGGCTTTTTTTTATCCTGGGCCTGGCAACACTATCTTTGAATTCAACGGGTAGAGTTTTAACGCTAATTTTGTTTCTTTGGGATAATTGAGAATCTGAAAAGGATTTTTTCACTGGAAAACTCGAAATGGCGCCGGGGGTATTCAAATTAACTGACTTATCAGAATCAAACCGTGCGAATTTTCCTTGGGCAGTGTCGTCAATCGGGTTTTTAGGTTTAAACTGAACGATGGCAGCAGTATCTCTATCGATGCTGCCGTACTTAAGGTATTCCAGATGGCTGAGCAGTTCGGTTTCAATCCCTTTTTTTGTCGTATTAGCCATTTTTTCCGATTCATCCACAATTTTTTGCATATCGGTGATGTGCATTTCCCTGTCGCCCCGCGAGATTACGTCGGCGCCGGATTCTTCGAACACGAATCCCTTTGCGTCAATTAGTATTTTATATTTATCGAAGTTAATTTTACGGTAATTTTTTGTTGTAAATGGTACATTCTGGTGTATCTCGCCCCTTGCCAGGTCGAGTACAATTTTGGTATAATCATGATTGTACTTAACATATCCGGAATCGGATGAAATAACATTTGACTGGTCTCTGCGGGAATTGTCGTAAATAGTAAGCCCCCGCAGCAAGCCTGATGTGGAATCGACATACCTTGCCAGAATGGTATATCCGCTAAGTTCAGTGGAGAACTGTCCCGACTCGACAGAAAAAGTGGGCCTGGTCTTTTTAATATCATTCATCAGTACTTTAGCCCTATGGTTGGCTTCGGGCAGTATATCGTCGTTGAACCAAAACAAGGCGACGGTTATAATAGCACCCGTAACGGCCACTGGCAGCATCATCCTTAGCAGGCTGCCGCCGCTGGCCTTGACGATAGTAACCTCGTGAGCTGCCGACATCGAGCCGAAAGAAAGAAGGGTAGAGAACAGTACTCCCATAGGCACCGCCAATACCAGCATCCAGGCCATATTGACAACAAAGAATTCCAGGATAACCCATTCGCTGAGGCCTTTGCCAAGTAATTGGTCCAAAACCCTGAGCAGGAACTGGAAAAAAAACAGGAATAGGACGGTTATAGTACCCATTATAAAGGGTACTGCGTGAATTCTTAATATATATCTGCTGATTTTATTCATATATTTATTCATCCGCCGTAATCTGGATTAGTTGCACTGAATCTGAAGGCAGAATACAAAACATTTTTTTAGTGCAGCCGCCTTTTTAGTCCCAAACCTAATTCAAATAAACCGGCATTATCAATAATACAAATTTACGAATATATATTCCATTTGTTTAATCGGCTCAGAAATAATGTTGGAATGCAAAAAAAATCTATTATGTCAGGAGTTATTCGAACAATGGGCATAATATCATGATTTTCAATCACTTATTCATTACTACATCACCCTTGGCTGCAAAGGTACGGTGTGCCGTGCCATAGCGTTTGATAATGCAGTCACTGCTTTTTTTCCTTTTTTTATATCACACATTGTGGGTTTGATTCCTCGAAGATTACTTCGGGATTGTTTATTATTTAGTAAATAATACTGAATAAATTATTACGTCAAATGTACAGTTAATTTTGAAAAATTGTTTTACCGGAGATAAATATGCCTGTATATGTTTACCGCTGCAAAGATTGCGGCACTAAGTTCGAGATTTTCCATAAGACAAAAGAAAATATGGAGGATAATATATGTCCGTCGTGCAGCTCAAAAAATGCCAATAAACTGATAGCGGCAGCAAGTATCGGTACGGCGACCGGCCATCATTCGCACAGCAGCATGCCGTCCTGCGGCGGCCCATCCTGCCAGTCGGGTATGTGCGGATTGAATTAGCCCTTGCCGATATTTTTAAAATGCGAGAATAGCAGTAGGGAGCATACTCCTGATACGTTTTTTCTCGCTGTCGCTCAGCAGGTTTTTTTTCATCTGAAGCACCATCAGGCTTGTTAGGCGCGAAAGGTTTTTGGGCATGGCAGAAAGCCTGTTATTGTTCAGAATAACCATTTTGAGCCTTTGCAGGAAACCGAAGTCTTCGGGCAGGCTAATAATTGCATTGTTGTCGAGCTTTATCGATTCCAGGTATTTGAGCGATGAAATGCCTGAAGGAATCTCGGAAAGCATGTTATTGCTGAAATCTATCTGAACAAGGTTGGATAACTGGTATAGCCCTGCTGGTATAGCCGACAGCCTGTTGTTGGACAGCAACAGGTAGCGCAGCCTGCTATTTTTCTCGCTAAAATCGGGAAAATCCTTTAGATTATTATGGCTCAAATCGAGAGTTTCGATATAAGCAGCCCCGGAAAACTCTTTGGGTATGCTGCTAATCCTATTCCAACTCAATATAAGTGTTTTCAGTTTAACCAATTCGGATAGTATCGGGGGGAATACTGAAATCTGGTTTCTGCCGAGGTTAACATAACTAAGGTTGTTCAATAAATTTATGTCGCTCGGCAAAAGCGATATTTTATTAGACGACAGGTTCAGTGTTGCTAAATATCTCAACTTTTTGATATCACCATCGATTTTATTGATATTATTACCGGCAGCGCTCAGCAACCTAAGATTTCTGGCATTAAAGACAGGAGCCGGCACCGACCTGAACTTATTGTTATCCAAATATAGCTCCTGCAGTATTGGCAGGTTTCCAATGCCTGCCGGCAGCGACGAAAGATTGTTGAACGATAAATTCAAAGTCTTGAGGTTCTGAAGATTGGAGACGGAATTCTTCAGGCTGTTTATCTGGTTGTTGCTCAGGTCGAGATGGTTTAGTGCAGAGCAGGAGAACAGGACGTCGGGGCAAACAAAGAACTTATTGCCTGATAATACCAGTTTGCGCAATTTCTTGAGAAGAGATAACTCTACGGGAAGGTAAACTAGGTTGTTGTCCGACAAATCCAGGACTTCCAGATTTATAAATTGCCTTATGTCTGAGGATAATCCGCTTAATTTCTGCCCCGACAGTATAAGAGTCCTGATGGATTCTGCATTTTCGAGCGCCCTTTGGAAATCCGACGAGCTTTCGGCATCCTGAACTACCTTAAGAGCCTGGTTTATCTGCCTGATTCCATTTATAAATTCGTCATTTTTGCCTGCTGATTCGGCAGTTCCAGTTATAGCAATTAAAACCGCCAAAAATCCATATATATTGATATTTAATTCCCGAACCATTTATAATTAAAAATAATTAACACTACATTACTCAAGACTATAATGCAGTCCAATTATTTTTAGTAAAAACTAAATCCGACGATTAATCAACAATCGGTATAATTGCAGTTCACCATTTCAGGATATTGACTTCATCCACATAAACAGTCTTTTTATTCCTGAAAAGTGCAAGGATAATAGCAAGGCCGACAGCCACTTCGGCAGCGGCGACAGCCATAACGAAAAACACAAAAAGCTGGCCTGTGGAATCGCCCATAAACGATGAAAATGATACCAGTGTAAGGTTCACCGAATTGAGCATTAATTCAATCGACATAAATACGATAATGGCGTTGCGGCGGGTTAGCACCCCGATAATTCCAACTGTAAACAATATGGCTGAAAGTATTAAATAGTATTCAAGTGGAACATTTTCGAACATAATAATTACCCGATAATTAATTTAGTTTTCTCTTTGCAATCATTACTGCGCCCACAACGGCAGTAAGCAGCAGTATCGAAACGGCTTCGAACGGCAGCAGGTATTCGGTATAAAGCAGCTTGCCTATGGAATCGACCGTGCCGGCAATTTCGGAATTCTGCGAAAGTTGTTTCATGCCGGGCTCCTGCCCAAAAAATACCTTGCCGAGCAATATTATGAAAGCACCCGAAAGTATGGCGCCCAGCAGCAGCCTGTAGTTATACTTCACTTTCAGTTTGTCCTCGTTGGTCAAATTCAGCAGCATGATAACAAATATCACAAGCACCATAATAGCCCCGGCATATACCAGCACCTGCATTACGGCGGCAAACTGCGCCTGGAGCGTCAGGTAGAGGCCTGCAAGCATGAAAAAGTGGAATACCAGTGCAATGGCCGAAGTAACGGGATGCCTGTTCGTTATGGTTACAACCGCACTTGCTATGGCAAGTACAGACAGTACGGCGAAGAATATAAATGTTAAGCTCACTT
>DAINRZ010000107.1:0-9338 GCA_036741575.1 Kapaibacterium sp. (SeqCode) | reverse complement strand
TCTCCATCTGAAAGATACATAAATATCCATCAAATCATAGAATCATACGAGGCATGATTGTTGCTTTTACAGGGCAATAAATGATTATGAAGGCAAAAATTACATATTTGACTGTATCGGTATTCTCCGCCGTAGTATTACTGGCTGGCTGCCAATCGGCAGTCAGGTTTACTTCGGACAGGGAGGCCAGGCCTGCAAAGTCCAAAAGCGTTTCAGTTAACGAATCGAAAATTTCTAATAATGCGAAACGAGCAGAGGCGACAAACACTATAAGGCTATCCACTGAAACACAGACAGATAATCCGGGCATCTACAGCGATAAATTAATCGCCGAAGCCGAAAAATGGCTTGGTGTACCGTATAAATGGGGCGGCAGGGATACTTCGGGCACAGATTGCTCGGGTTTTGTTCAATCTATTTTCAGGGCTTTTGGTTTTAATATCCCCCGCACTGCATCCGATCAATTTGAGTTTTCGGAAATGATACCCGAAGAAGAAGCTAAGCCTGGCGACCTGGTATTCTTCAAAGTAAACGACAGGATAGTCCATGTCGGCCTTTATACAGGCAACAATATGATGATACACGCCTCGACAAAATCAGGAGTAATAACCCAGGATTTAAAAAAATATTACTATTACTCGAAAAAAGAAAACATAGCCGGTTACGGCAGGATAATAAGGAATTAGTTGTTTCTGCGGCCTTCGAGGTCTATCAGCCTCGTCCTCGAAAGATTAATAAAAATGTTATTGTCTTTGCCGTCGTATTTTTCTAAAGCTTTTTTGTACCAAACAATTGCTTCTTCTTTCCTTTTGGTCCGTTCCAGCGACTGGGCAAATTTATAATAATGTTTAATAATATCTTTTTTTAGTGCATCGGGATTGTTTCGAAAGACATAGGAATAAACCTCGGCAAGTTTGTCCCACATATTAAGTTCTTCGTAAGCCCTTAGCAAGAAAGGCAATATGCTGCTCAATCTCGACGATTCAGGATATCTTAAGTGATAGTCTCTTAACAGCTTTATAACTCCGCGGTAATCGGGCTCGCTGCCTTCGAACATCATAATATTGGCTAGTTTATAATATGCTAATTGGGCTTCGTGAGTATCAGGGCATTTTAAAATAATTTCACTGTAAATCTTTTTCTGGGATTTTACATCCGGCGAGCTTGTCAGTCTGATGAATAATTCTTTAGCTATCTCTGATTGCCTGGCTGCGTCTATCTTGGAAACATATGCAGAATCGATAGTGAAATCATTGCCATCAATAAGCTCGGTGTTGCTATAATCCGAAGAATTCTGGTTATCCGAAAATTCATTGCCCTCAATAAAAGTGGTGTCAGGAATATCGTTAGGCCCTGGTTCATATTTTTCGGATAATGATGAATCATTCTTTGATGGGTCTTCGTCATAAAAGTACAGTGTATCTCCAATATCTGTCCTTGGCAGGTTATCGTAATTCTCATCCCTGTATATTCTCGAGCTTTTTGCTCTGTTCGAACCATAGATGTTATCGCCGGAGCCGGAATCTTCATATTCGCCATTATCATCGCTGCTGCAAGCGGCAACAAACAAAGATAACAGGGTGTAAACAGGCAATCCCTTCAGTAATGACATTTTCATACTCATTTCATGAATGCTCCAAGCGCTTAATAATCCCCCATAAAGACGATACTGCCGCGCCTTTATTTAAAATATATAATTTCAAATGACGTTTAAAATCCAATAACAAAATTAATAATTTATATGGTTTTTTCAATATGAAATATCGTAATAAGTTTAATCATAGATTAATAAAATTTTTTCTAATCACTCAGATACTTCTTTTGAGTGCCTCAACGGCAGTTTTTTCGCAAAAGATACTGATACCGATGGACCTGGCCCAGACTAACCACCTGAAAGCATACGGAATCATTTACTGGATGCTTAAAAAAGGAATTACATCTGAATGGCTACTAAATTACAGAAACGGTTCGTTTTTGCTCGATTATGACGAATTGATTGCAACGGAATGCAGGATTAGGGGCGTTTTCTTCGAATCCATCGACGGTTCTGCTGCTGCTTCGATTTATGCCGAGGTGCAAAGCGAGAATAATAATATGGATGTGGTGAAACTCGAAAAAGCGCCCAAAATTGCTGTCTATGCGCCGCCCAACGTCCAGCCATGGGACGATGCTGTCAGGCTAGTCCTGGAATATGCCGAAGTAGATCACGATATTATATGGGATGAGGAGGTGATGAACGGCAAGCTCGCTGATTATGACTGGCTCCATCTGCACCACGAAGACTTCACCGGCCAGTACGGCAAATTCTGGGCCTCGTATGCCAGCCAGCCCTGGTATGTGGAGCAGGTGGCCCTTAACGAATCTGTTGCCAAGAAACTCGGCTTTAGCAAGGTATCGGATATGAATAAAGCTATTGCCCTGAAAATCAGGGAATATATTGCCAACGGAGGCTTCCTGTTTGCCATGTGCAGCGCCACCGATACCTATGACATTGCCCTGTCTGCCATTAATGTGGATATTTGCGAGTCGATGTACGACGGCGACCCGGCTACGCCCGGAGCAAATAATATGCTCGATTTTTCGCAAACTCTTGCTTTCGAAAACTACAGGCTCATTATGGATCCCTACGAATATGAATACTCCGACATCGATATTGGCGCCGAAACAGGGCTGGCTAATCCCGATGCCGATTATTTCACTCTGTTCGATTTTTCGGCAAAATACGATCCTGTCCCCAGCATGCTCACCCAGTGCCATGCTAATGTAATCCATGGTTTCCTCGGGCAAACGACTGCATTCAATAAAAAGCTTATTAAAAAAAGCGTTACAATTCTTGGCGAAAAAGACGGCTCCAACGAAGTTAAATATATCCAGGGCAACCTGGGCAAAGGGTTCTTTGCCTGGTATGGAGGGCACGACCCCGAGGACTACAGGCATGCCGTGGGCGATCCACCCACAGATGTCAACTTATACAAGAACTCTCCGGGTTACAGGCTTATATTAAATAATGTTTTGTTTCCTGCCGCAAAAAAGAAGAAGCAGAAAACCTGATTTTTCTTAATTTTGTCTGTTTTTTTAATTCATGGTTTACTATTTAAGTTTATATGCTGAATGATATTGTTGAAAGGGAACACAATGCAATGTTCCAAACATATAAAAGGCTCGATATTGCAATAGAAAAAGCAGAGGGCTGCAGAATTTATGAAAAAAACGGAAATGTTTACCTCGATTTACTTGCCGGAATAGCCGTCAATGCCCTTGGGCACAGCCACCCCAGGATAACCGGGGCAATTGCCAAACAAGCTGCAAGGTATATGCACGTTTCCAACTACTTCTACCAGGATATACAGGTGGAATTTGCCGAAAAGCTCAAGCTGCTATCCGGCTACGACAGGGTTTTCTTATGCAATTCCGGCACCGAGGCAATGGAAGGGGCACTGAAGCTTGCAAGGCGCCGGGGCAACAAAAGCGGCAGGAAAATGATTTATGCTTTTACAGGCGGTTTCCACGGCAGGACTTACGGCGCGCTCTCCATAATGGACAAGCCGCTTTACAAAGAAGGTATGGGGCCGTTCCTCGATAACACCGAAGTACTGCCGTATAATAATATCGAAATATTAAAACAAAAAATAAACGCCGACACCTGCGCTGTTGTATTGGAATTCATCCAGGGCGAAGGCGGCCTGGCTACAGTAGATGATGCATTTATCGGCGAATTATTCGCATTAAGGGATAAATTCGGTTTCCTGGTGATTGCCGATGAGATTCAGGCAGGCGCAGGCAGAAGCGGACAGTTTTTGTCATTCATGAAATACAGCGTCAGGCCGGATATAGTTACCCTGGCAAAGGGTATCGGCGGAGGCCTGCCACTGGGAGCCATTCTGGCGCTCGAGAGCCTTGCAGTAGAATGGAAGCAGGGCAACCACGGCACTACTTTCGGCGGCAACGCCCTGGCATGTGCTGCCGGCAAAGCAGTGCTCGATGAACTCTCCGAAGGATTGATGGAGCAGGTAATCGAAAACGGAAAATACTTTATCGAAAAACTGGAAGCTGCCAGAGTGCACTATCCCGAAAAAGTCACCGAAGTCCGGGGAAGGGGCCTGATGCTTGGTTTGGCGCTATCTTTCGATTCCACTATCCTGCTAAGATTATTAATTGAGAATAAAGTAATAGCTAATGCCTGTTCGGGTAATGTCTTGCGGATAGTACCGCCACTGAATATTACAAAACATGATATAGACGAGTTTTCCGAAAAACTAAATTATTGTCTTAGTCGGGTTTAATTAAATGGATGGATGGATGTATTATATTTTTATTGCACTTATATTGATTTTTGCAGGCTGCGGCGAGAGCAGTAATAATGGAACCGGCAAAGGGCCCGAAACAGAAAGCCAGGAGCAAATTTCGCTGCAGATAGATTGCAGGGCCCACTTAGCAAAAAACATTCACAGATGCTACAGCGAAATAAGCAAAATGATGCCGGATATTGATTCCAACCTTGTTTATGACTATTGCGATTGTGTGAACAAGGAGATTGTGAACCAATACACATGCGAGCAGATACTCTCCATGAAAAAGCTGTCCGAAAAGGAACTAAGGCAGATTTACCTGCCTATAAAAGCAAAATGCAGGGATTTATTCCTGAAAGACGAGATGGAAAGGGCAAGGCAAGCCACAATCAATGATTCCCTGTAGAGAATTGCGGGGCTTTAACTCGAATGATTTAATATACTATATTTTCAATGATTTAGAGAATTTACTTAATGGATTTATTTGCTTCGATAACATGGGATATTTCACCGGAAATCTTCGATCTTGGTTTTATCAAGATTAGGTGGTACGGATTACTGTTTGCCGCTGCCTTCGTAACCTGTTATTATATAATGTATTGGGTGTTCAAAAAAGAAGGCAGGACACAAAAACAGCTGGAATCGCTTACCATCTACCTTGTGCTGGCAACGGTAATCGGCGCCAGGCTGGGCCACTGCCTGTTCTACGACCCTGCCCATTACCTTGCCAATCCGCTCGAGATGATCAAAGTGTGGGAAGGCGGCCTGGCAAGCCACGGAGCCGGTTTCGGCATATTGATTGCCTTGTGGCTGTATGCCCGCAGGAACAGAGAAATTAGCTATATGTGGCTGCTGGACAGGGTTTCCATCGTCGTCCCCGCCGCGGCAATATTCGTAAGGCTGGGCAATTTCTTCAATTCCGAGATTGTCGGCACACCTTCGGATCTGCCCTGGGCTGTGCTGTTTGTCAACGATACTTCACATGTGCCTTTGGTGCCGCGCCATCCCTCGCAGCTCTACGAAGCAATAGCGTACCTGATTATATTTTTAATCGTGCTACTGATATACAAAAAATACAAAGAGTCGCTCCCTCCCGGCAGGACTATGGGAATTATGCTTGCCCTGCTGTTCACCGCCAGGTTTTTCATCGAATTCGTAAAGGAAAACCAATCGTCCTTCGAATCAGGTTTGGTGCTCGACATGGGGCAAATACTCAGCATTCCGTTTGTTCTGACAGGCTTATTCTTCTTTGTCAGGTCATTACGAAAGAGCAGAACCGCCGATAATAATTAACTGTTTTAGATTTTTTCAATTATTACTTGTCGCTTTCCACGCTCCCACTTCCGGATAGTGTGGCCTGTGGCGTGTGGTAAAGAATATGCCCGCAAACTGCGCAACGGGCAGACCCGCGCTTCCGCGGGGCGGATTGTAACCTTCCGAAGGTTAAAAAGAATTGCAAATCCTTTGTAAAATCATTAATTTGCATTTTCGTTAAATATTGGAAATTGCGGATTATCAATGCTTAATATCAAAGAATCGCACAAGCCCGTTAAAGAATATTATACTGCACTGGACACTTTCTCCAAACACGGGATTACCCACGAAACTGCCGTTCGCAACGCTTTCCAGACCCTTCTGGATTATTGCTGCAGGCAGATGCAATGGGACTTCATCGAAGAATTCCATATCAAAAAGTTCAAAAAGCATATAAGCATCGACGGCGCTTTTCTCGATAAATACTCCATTCCACAGGGCTACTGGGAGGCAAAGGACTCGAACGACGACCTGAAGACAGAAATAAAAAAGAAATTCGACGACGGCTACCCGCGCGACAACATCATTTTCCAGCAGCCCGACCGCGCCATTATTTACCAGGGCTCCACTCTGTTTTGCGACGAAGACATAACCAGCCCGCCGCGCCTTGTGCTGGTGCTCAAGGACCTGTTTTCGTACAAAACCGATACGCAACTGGACTGGGAGAACGCCGCCGAGGAATTCCGCCAGCGCATACCCGAATCGGCAAAACTCGTCATCGAACTTATCGAAAAAGAGCGCGAGGGCAACAAACGCTTCACCGGCGCATTCGAATCGTTTGCTGCGCTGTGCCGCAATGCCGTCAATCCAAACCTGGCCGATGCCGCCATCGAAGAAATGCTGGTGCAGCACCTTCTTACAGAACGTATCTTCACCAAGATTTTCGACAATCCCGACTTTACCGGCAAAAACATAATTGCAGGCGAAATAGAAAAGGTAATCAATGCCCTTACCTCGCGCAGTTTCAACAAAGCGGAGTTTTTCAAGCCGCTCAACCGCTTCTATGTTTCGCTGGAGAAGCGCGCCGTTGCCATCGACGACTACAGCCAGAAGCAGGCTTTCCTCAACACCGTTTACGAGAAATTCTTCCAGGGTTTTGCCGTCAGGGTGGCCGACACCCACGGCATCGTCTATACGCCGCAGCCCATAGTCGATTTCATGGTCGAATCGGTGGACGAAATACTGAAGCGCGAATTCGGGCTTTCGCTGGGCGCCCCCAACGTGCATGTGCTCGACCCCTTTACAGGCACGGGCAACTTCATTGTGCGCGCCATGCGCCAGATAAGCAAGACGGAACTAAAGCACAAATATATGAACGAACTGCACTGCAACGAAGTAATGCTGCTGCCCTACTACATTGCCTCGATGAACATTGAGCACGAATACTATCAGCTAACGGGCGAATACGAGCCGTTCACGGGCATCTGTCTGGTGGATACTTTCCAGATAGCCGAGGGCGCGCAAACCTCGCTATTCACCGAGGAAAACACACAGCGCGTGCAAAAGCTGAAGGAAACGCCCATCTTTGTGTATATGGGCAACCCGCCCTACAATGCCGGGCAGGTAAACGAAAACGACAACAACAAAAACCGCAAATACAAGTACTTAGACAAGCGGGTATCAGATACGTTTGCAAAGGACTCGAAAGCAACGAATAAAAATATGCTGCAAGACCCGTATATCAAAGCTTTCCGAATGTCGATGGATAAAATAATAGAAAGGGGCGAGGGAATAGTAGCCTACGTTACAAATAACAGCTCTATAGATGCAATAGCTTTGGATGGTATGAGGAAGCATATTGAGGAGCATTTCGATAAGGTATTTATTGTCGATTTAAAGGGCAATATCCGCAAGGATTCAATGAAGGACGGAATACCACTGGGCGAAAAGCATACTGTTTTCGGATTGGCAGCAATGGTGGGAATTTCCATTAATATTTTGGTGAAGAAGAAAGGGTAAAAGTACTGTGAAAAGAGAAAAATCTATCATTGTCAAAGGCACTGAAATTCGAATCCTTGAGATTAAAGAAAGCGATTATATTTCATTAACCGATATGGTGTCTAATTTTGAAGACGGTTTGCCGTTAATTGAAAAATGGCTTCGAAATAAAAATACAATAGAGTTTATTGGAATATGGGAGCAATTAAATAATCCCGGTTTTAATTCCCCCGAATTCGAGGGAATTAAAAATGAAGCTGGTTTGAACAGGTTTACAATATCTGTCAAAAAATGGATAGTAAAAACTAACGCTGTTGGTTTGGTAGCAAAAGCAGGCAGATACGGAGGCGGGACATTTGCTCATAAAGACATTGCCTTTGAGTTTGGTTCATGGTTAAGCCCTGAGTTTAAACTTTACCTCATAAAAGAATTCCAAAGGCTGAAAGATGAAGAAAATAGTACAAAGCAATTACAATGGAACCTCAACAGGTCGCTCGCAAAAATCAATTATCATATTCATACCGATTCGGTAAGGGAAAACCTGATTCCCACAAATATGGATAAATACTCCGAAAGCCTGGTCTATGCAAGCGAAGCGGATATTTTGAACCTTGCACTTTATGGGAAAACAGCAAAAACCTGGAGAGATGAAAATCCCGAAAAAGAAGGCAATATAAGGGATTATTCGTCAGTAGAGCAGTTGCTAATACTTGCCAACCTGGAAAGTATAAATGCTGAAATGATAAGAGATGGTCTTAATCCTGAAACTAGATTAAAAAAGTTGAATCAAATTGCAATTAAGCAAATGACATCGTTATTGCAGAGTAAATATTATAAAAGGCTTAAATAAATGGCAAAAATACTTTATACTTTTATAAACGGTTTATTATGACTGTTGAAATTTGGCATTTTGGACACACCCCCTTAATCCCCCTCTTGGTAGAGGGGGAAATAAGATGCGCGGGGCAGAGTTCTTGCTCCCCCTCTGGAAAGAGGGGGCCGGGGGGGTGTGGAGTGCTTGTGGGGTGTTGAGTGTAGGGGGTGTGTGGTGAGGGCATGAAAATTTACTACAACCCCATGCTCAAAGAATATGCCCGCAAACTGCGCAACGGGCAGACCCGCGCCGAAAAAGCATTGTGGCATGTGCTGAAGGGCAGGGAATATTTCGGTTATGATTTTCACAGGCAAAAGCCGGTGGGAAATTATATTTATGACTTTTATTGTTATAAGTTAAGATTAGTTATCGAGGTTGACGGGATAACTCACGAAAGCCCGGATGTGCAAAGAAACGACAGGGATAAAGACCGGCATGCCTTGAGTATTGGTTTGGGTATTTTGCGTTTTACCGACGATGAAGTACTTGAAAACATCGATAATGTTATCGGCAGAATAAAAGAGTATGTTGTTGAATTTGAAAATGGTGTTAATGTTAGCGGGAATGATACATAATACACACTTAACACACCCCCTTAATCCCCCTCTTGTTAGAGGGGGAAAGAGGATGCGTATGGCTGGGTTCTTTCTCCCCCTCCGGCAAGAGGGGGCCGGGGGGTGTGTGGCAAAGAACTTTAACATATATTATAATTTGAAATTTAGAAAAACATTCAATAAAGGAGCGGATTGTTTATATGACTGTTGAAATTTGGCGCTTTGGACACACCCCCTTAATCCCCCTCTTGGTAGAGGGGGATATAAGATGTGCGGTGCAGAGTTCTTGCTCCCCCTCTGGAAAGAGGGGGCCGGGGGGGGTGTGGAGTGCTTGTGGGGTGTTGAGTGTAGGGGGTGTGTGGTGAGGGC
>DAINRZ010000106.1:0-9388 GCA_036741575.1 Kapaibacterium sp. (SeqCode) | reverse complement strand
CTCGGCACTACTTTGAACGAAGTCTTGAATTCCCTCATCAGCCCTTCGGTATCCCTTTTCCTCGTCAGCTTAACCTCGACCGTCATCGAGCCATAAGCAGGCACTTTGCCTGCCAGTACAAGCTCGCCGTCCCTGCGGCTTTGCAGTTGAGCGCTGCCGCCGCTGCCTTCGCGCTCGAGCCTGAAAGTAACATCGGGGCCTTTCAGCACATCCCTCGCCAGGTTGATGTTGTTGGCGTAAATTATATTTGTCCAGTTGCCCGATGCAATTTCTTCCACTTTAGGATTCGAAACCCAAAGTGAATATTCGCCCGAAGGTATCGCATTAATATTGAATATATTGCCGAAAGGATTATTAGGATTAGTGTTGTTTAAGGTGGTTGCAATTCCGAGAGAATCGCCCCCCGAGCCGCTGACAAACAATATATTAAGGCTGAACTGCGTACGGAATGTAAGGTAATTTCCACCAATATCACCGTTCGTGGAAGTGTTTTTTCCGCTTTTGGCCATTGCCTTAACTTTTACTATGTAAGTTTTATTCGACCCTACGTTGGCGGGTGGCGACCAGAAGAAAGAAGCAGCCCTCCTGCCCGGAAGTTCCTCGATCCTGAAATTCTTAGTCTGCGGCTTGTCCGAAGTCAGCTCCAGCGAACCCTGTATCGATTCGTCGATGACGGTAAACTCGAATTCTACATCCTGCACGGCGCCGCTATAAAATATCATATTTGTAGAATCGATGGAAATTATCCTGGGGCCTGCGGAGTCCATAGCCATCCTGCAAATCAGGGCGGCTTTTTCGGGCTGCAGCGAAAAAGGCAGCTGGAATACTTTACTATCCTTATCTTTTTCGGGAATTTCTTCTTTTTTGTCGGGTATCAGGAATACCAGCGCCGCCAGATAAAGAATAAAGTAAATCTCTACAACCCGCCTCCTTCGTTTGAATTTCATAGCGCTCAGGAGCCTAATTTATTAGAAATAATTTTTTCGAGTTCCCTGCGTACGGCAATTTCAATCTGCTCTTTTTTTATTTCTTCGACGGAACGGTTTAGCGAATCCAAGTTTCCCTTAAAATCAGCCAGGGACTTGTTTGTCTCCTTCATAATGCCAAGCATTTCTGTATTTGGGCTGACGGCCAGCAGGGTGGATTCAGTCATTTTTTTAATCGAATCAATTAGTTCGTCCTGTTTGTCTATAATCCTGCTATATTGATCTTCCACTCTCTCCAGCTTGACGACGGCATTGGCAAAATCCCGGCTCAGTTCGCCTATTTCTATTATCAGGTCGTTTGCCGAGGCCGAATCGTCATTTTTATCCGGCTCTTCGTAATCTGTTTCCTGCGGCGTAAAGAACATAACAAAAAACAGGAACAGCAGCATTAGTGCTTCGAAGGCAATGCCTACGATAACCACGGTATCTGTTACTTCGTCGGTAAAACGCCTGATTCCTATTAACACAAGAAGTATTGCCGCGCCGAAATATACGAATGAATTGATTGTGGAAAAATAGAACCTGTTTACGATTTCCTCCATCCAAATGGCTGTGCCCTTGAAAAATCCAAGTTTATGAATCACGGTGACTTCGTTTTTCACATACTTGAAAATCTCTCTTTCGTGGGTGCAAATCCTCCAGCATAGCAATATTGTAGAGAAAGTAGAAAGCTGTTTTTCGTACTTCAGTTCGTGGAATATTTCTATCAGCAGCCTTCGGCCTTCGAGCGATGATATGTTGTCGATAGTTTTCATAATCAATTCTCAAGTTTTTGTTTTCAGCATAACAATAAAGCCGATAATAATAAAAATAATATTTGCCGACCACCCCGCCAATTCGGGCATCAGATCCATGCTGTAGCTTAGGGCCTTGCTTATTTCGGTAAAAACAAGGTATAGAAAACTAACCACCATGGCAGCGGTAATCTGCATTGCAATACCGCTTTTCTTACGAACCGAAGCAAAAGGTACGCCAAATAATACGACAATCAGGTTGGCAAACGGAAATGCATAATCGCCATAATATTCAATCAACTGCTTGCCGACATCCTTGCCGCCTGACTGCAGCATGCCTATATAATCCCTCATTTCGTCGAAATTCATTTCTTCAACCGAAAGCTTAAGTTTTATTATCTGATTATGTGTAATCCTTATCGAAAAATTAAGGGTATCGAATTTCACCAGGCGCACTCCTGCCTTGCCGAAAGTCCATTTCATTCCGTCGATGAGCTTCCACCTGTTGTTGACTGAATCCCACGCCATCTGCCTTGCTTCGATCCTTTCGACTAAGCGCGGCTCTGTTTCGGAATTGAAATCCTCTACGGTCACCCTGTTGCCGGTTTTCTTTTCGGCATCGTAATACTGCATGTTAATATTCCGGAAAGGATTGTCCCTGAAATACAGGTTATGAATCGAGCCTGCCCTGCCCTTGCTCAGGTAAACGCTCTCTATATCGATTTTCTTGGTGTTGGCCCTGGGCACTATCCAGCCGTTAAAGTACAATTGCCCAAGGCTTAGGAGAGTCGTTACTATAACGAGAGGCAGCATAAGCCTGTAAAGGCTCATCGAGCCGGATTTCATTGCCGTGATTTCGTTGTTCATCGACAGCCTGCCGATTGTAAAAAGCGTGGCCAGCAGCGTGGCAACCGGTGTCAGGTTCTTTAGGATTTCCGGGAAAAAAGATAAGTAGTAACTAACGATGATTTCCAGTGTAGCATTTTGGTCCAAAAACTCGTCGAGGTTTTATATCAGGTTTACCACAAGAAAAATAGCGAACAGAGCAACGAGTGCAAAAAGCAGTGTTGCTATAAACTGCCTGAGTATATACCTGTCTATAATGTTAAATATCAATTCCCGCTCTCATTTTTTCTTTTGTTCAGCTTTCCTTTCAGGAAATTCAGGCTGTCGCCAAAAGCTCTGAAAATCTGATGAAATTTAAAATCAAGTTTTTTATTAACGTACATAAACGAAAGAAAGCCAAAAACAACGTTGTATAAAATTATACCAAGGGGCATTAGTGAGCTTTCGCGCAGATAGCCCACTATAAAATTGCTCGCAACAGACACAAATGCAGATACCGAGACAATCAGCAGCACGAGTTTCGGCTTGCCGTGGGCGGTAATTACTACCGACGTCAGGGTAAACGACATTGCCAGCGCTGCAAGTATCATAAGGTTGAACTGGCCGACGGCGAAATGGTACTTCACCGGCAGGAACGTAGTAATAAACCATTCGCCGAATCCGGCTTCGAGGACAATAACGGCAAATGTGAACAAATAGAAAATAAACGAAGCCGATTTTGTCATCAGGTCGTTCAGGCCTTTTTTGTCACCTTTTTCGAATAAATTGACAGCCGAGGGGTAAACCAATGAATACGATGCATTTAGTATCTCGTCGAAAATCCTGTATAAGTTCTTGGCAGATTGATAGATACCAGTTGCGGCAGTCGAAAAAAAGGTCTGCACAATTATCATATCCAGATTTTTCGGTATCGAATGAAGTATTGCGTAAGAACCGTATGGCAGCGAAAACTTCATTATTTCCCGCAATCCGATACTTCCCTTATAGCTAAACTGTAGTTTCCGGGCCGATACTATTATTCCGGTAATCGAACTGCAAATAATCCCGCTTAAATAGATGAACACCATGTCGCTGAAATACAGTTGCTTATACGAATACACCATTACGACAGTGGCAATGGTCATAATCCCGTAAAAGGCAAAATCGATGAAAAACAGGTTCTTGTATTCCCTGTCGCGGATAACAAGTTTTATAGTATATGTCCTGGGTATGGTCAGTATTACAAACAAAGGCAGCCATTCGCCGATGGTAACAAACCTGGGCTCGTTGAACAAATCTGACAGCGGGTACCTGAAAGCAAAAACAAGCATGGAAGCGGACAAAGTAATACTCACTTGCATAATAAGGCTCATCAGGTTTGTTTTAGGCCTGTTTTGTAAGTTCATACCAAACTGTATAATACTCTGCAGGGCAATGCCGTCGCTGACGACGAATATCCAGGTGTAAAAACCTATCAGCAATTGGTAAAGCCCGAATTCTACGGGGTCGAGCGCGCGCAGCTGCAAAATGAAAATAAACCCGTAAAGTATTATTAATACCTTATCGCCAAGCGACCAACTGATTTTATCTATATGTGACTGAATCTTCAACTTCCGCCTAAACAGAAATAATTTCTATATTCCAGCTGGAACTGATGCCTTTCATGTCCAGCGCTATAACGCTCGCATCTCTTTTAACGCCGTATTCAGGCGAGTACTGGAATTGTTTAATCTCGAAAATATCAGTCGATGTGCTGAGCTCGATTATCGAACTGCCGTTTTTGAGAGTTATTCTCTGGAAAACCGATTTCCTTTCGTTATCATCTATTTCCACCTCGGGGGCCAGGTAGAAATGCACTTTCTTCTCGATGCCGATATTGCAGTAATCGAACCCTGCAATACTGTTCAGCTCGAAATTTACCGTCCGCCTGTGCGAAGCCCTGAAACCGAAATGCTCGCCTATAAACCCCTGCTCGGTTGCCTTCAGCACATTTGCTTTGCTGCCTTCGCCCATCAGCCAGAACAGCCCGTCCTTCGAGCCTGTGGGTATCCCGTTCTGCTCGTGCCCCGGCAGCACCAGGGTGTTATGGTATTCAGTCGAGCGGAACTTATTCCTGAGGGCAGGCATTGCGGTATAATTATACGTGCCCGGGTCTATAAAAAAATCGTTGCCTTTCACGCTGAGCAGCAGCGAAAGCTGGTCGTTGTGCGAATGCCCGCCTTTGCCGTTCTGGCCGATTTTGCCGCAGCGAAGCACAGCCCTGTAATAGCGGGTAGTGTATATGTAGATGCCCGAATCCTTGAAAGCCGTCATGCTGACGCCGGTCAAAGAATCAGTATCAGTTTGGCTTACTGTAAAAGGAGAATCGTACCTGAGCCTGTAATTTTCGAGAAACTGAGAAATGAAGCTTTCTTCGGCAGATTCTGGGATATTCCCTTCCTTTAGGCCTGCCGCAAGGCTTAGGTACCATCTTTTATTAACTGAGCTTTCAAAGTCGGCAGTCGATAATTTGAGCAGCCTTCCGCCGTCGTTATCGCCAATCTGGTCGATTGTGCCGTTTTCCTTGATAAAAGCCGCACCAAAATTAAAAACGGAAATTATCCTATCGATTAGTGAATTGGCAAAGACAATAGAATTATTTTGCGTTATCCTGTATTTTCTCTTTGCCGGTAGTTCCAGCTTTGGCGTTTGCTTCCAAAGCGCTGAAATATATGATTTTAGCGATTCGGATTTATCGCCCCCGAGTTTCAGGGTAATCAGGAACGAGAACAGCACAAACTCGGAACTGAGCAGGTGGTAAGCCGCCGAGGCTTCGAAATTCCCCCCGTCGGGGTAGAACTGGTACATTGATTCTTTTTCGAATTCCTGCATGGCAAACCCCAGCCAGATATTAATTTCGTCATCGGGCGGCAGGTATGCGGCAATAGCAAGCAAGCCGGTAATATTTGCCAGGTAGTGGTTGGCCCTCATGCCGTCGGACCATTCCAGGTGGTTAGCTATAAACTTGCCGTGCATGTAAATGCTTTCCCAAAATACCTTCTTGAAACTCTCGGGGAACTTGTGGCCTGCGCCAATGAAAAAATCCCAGCAGACGAGCCAGTTTACAGCTCTGATGGCCACATCCATCGATGTCATCCACTGCACGCCGAATTCCGGAGGATTGTGGGCAATAAAATCGAGTACCTGGTTTTCGAACTCAGCCGCAAATACCCTTTTATCAGTCCCTGCCAGCATAAAGGCATAGGCAAGTATAACCAGGTGCTGCATCCTGCCGAGCTCCCATGGAATTTTGATGTCGGCGCCGGTCACCGAACCATATTCTATGTCTTTGTGCCAAGTTTCTTCGTCCCATCTGTATCCGCTGCGGAAATCGAGCTGCCAGTCTATGGGCTTGTAGTCTCCTTTGATAAGGCCGGCAATTTCATCGGAAATTACTGTATTGTAATGGTTTATTTCACGGCCTTCGTATTCGCCGGCGTTGCCTGAATAATTGTAACCCTCGAAACCGGGGCATTGACAGTCGGGCGAAACGGCAACCCAGCCCGACCCCAAAAGGTTGAACCTGTGGGCAATAAAATTATTCGCAAGCGCAAAAATCTCATTTTGGTATTTTTTCAGGATGGCAATATCGGGTGGCGCAAAATACTGGCCGCTATTCGATAGATTACCGAGCATATCGCCAATGGACTTATAATCGTAGTAAGTCTTTGCCATATAAGCTGATTTCCTGCTTTTGCCCGTATTGATTTTTTTCAGGACAAGGGATTTGGCCTTCTTCAGGATGACCGAAGGAGGCAATTGCAGGCCCAGCTTTATTTTAGTAATAATGCTCAAATACAGAATACCAATTATGAAAAAAACAAATTTATCCCATTATTTTAAATTAATCAAAGATATTACAAAAAATTAAATTTATCGATAAAAGTCTTATGCTTTTTGAAAGTTGAAATTTTTTACACATATATAATTCAGGTGAAGAAATGGAAATTAAAAAACCGGTTATAAAAGATGCAAAAGCATACGAAATCCTTATCAGGAAAAGAGGGATAAACGATTATGCCTCGTATTGCCCGCAGCTCAATTATATTATCAAAGGCCGGGAACACGAAGAAGTCAGCCAAAAAATGGAAGATTATATCAACGAATATATTAAAACATTGCCGGAATAGAATTTGGAATAAATTAACGATTAATCGTACAGATTAATAATTGTTAATAATTTTTATAAGAATTATTCGGTTTTTTGATATGAGAGCTAAAATTATTGCTGTTTCGGTGTTCTTTGCACTTGCGCAGACCGCTTTTGCGCAGTGGTCGATACTTTTTACCGAAGCCGACAGCCTGATTAAAGTAGGTTCGGACCACATTTACAATGTCGATTTCGACAAGGCTTCGCGCTGTTTCAACCAGGTGATTAAGGATTATCCGCAATTCCCTGCAGGGTATTTCCTTGACGCAATGGTGGAATACTGGAAAATTACGATTTTCAGGGATACCAAAAGGTACGATGATTTGTTCCTGAAGAAAATCGATAAAACTATCCAGGTATGCAATAAAATTCTCGACACCAATGAGTACGATATCGGCGCTTTGTTCTTCAAGGGCGGGGCGCTGGGGTACCGCGGCAGGTTTTATGTCATCAGGGAGAGCTACGTGAAAGCTGCCTGGGACGGCAAGCAGGCATACGATATATTCATGAAATGCCAGGAGGTAGCCCCCAACAACCACGATATTATGCTCGGCACCGGGCTGTTCAATTATTTCGTTCAGGCTTTCACACAAAAGAATCCCGGCCTGAAACCGCTTATGTCTTTCCTGCCACGCGGCGATAAAGAGCTGGGTATTATGCAGCTCGAGGCGGCAGCCAGGAACGCCAGGTACGCCGCCACCGAAGCAAAGGTAGTACTGCTGCAGATCTACTACCAGTTCGAAGAGCGTTACCAGGAATCGCTGAATACAGCCAGGGAGCTGTTCGGCAAATACCCCGACAATCCCTATTTCCACCGCTACCTGGGGCGGAGCTACGTTACCACGGGCAACCTCGAATTGTGGGAAAAAACATGGCGCGACGTCCTGAAAAAGTATATAGCCAAAAAGCCCGGCTACGACCCTTCGACAGCCCGCGAAGCAATGTATTATATAGGCAGCGCCCTATTCAGGAAAGGCAACTACGACCTGGCCCTGAAATACTTCAGGAAATCGGACGAAGCCTCGAGGGCTGTGGACCGTGACGAAGACACAGGATTCAAAGTAAAAGCAAATATGTATATTGCCCAGATATACGATATGAAGGGCAACCGCAAGGAAGCAGTTAAATATTACGAGAAAATCCTCGACATGAAAAATTATGACGATTCGCACAAGCAGGCCAAAAAATACCTAAAGGCACCATATAAATAATCCGATTATTCCGAATGGCACATTATTTGTGCTTTATGACGATTTTTTGAAAATGGGGATATAATGCATTTTATTGTTAAGTCTTTTAATTTTATTATTCTGGTAATTGGATTCCTGGCCTGTACCGGCAATCTCGAATCGAAAGTAAAAACCGGTATAGATGTGCTTATCGAAGCAGGTTTCGGTGAATTTAAGGGCAGAAATATTGCCCTGCTTACAAATATTACAGGCAAAACGGCCGACGGCAGGCTCACTGCCGAAGTATTCAGCAAATCCGAAGGTTTCAGGCTTGTATCGGTATTCACACCCGAGCACGGGTTTTATGCAAAAACTTATGCCGGGCTGAAAGTAAACGATTCCACCGTTTTCGGCGTAAAGGCGTGGTCGCTTTACGGCGCCAACCGCAAGCCCTCAAAAGAGCAACTGGCCGGCTGCGATGCCGTCGTCGTCGATATACAGGATATCGGCATCAGGTCTTACACTTACTTCAGCACAGTATTCAATATGATGAGCATCTGCGCGCGCCTGGATATCCCCGTAATAATTCTCGACAGGCCCAATCCCATTAACGGATTAGTCGTGGACGGCAACGTGCTCGAGCAAAAGTTCAGGTCGTTCATCGGCATAATACCCGTCACATACGTGCACGGCTGCACCATCGGCGAGCTGGCGTTTATGGCCAACGAGGAAGGCTGGCTGGACACCCTGCCCGGCGGCAAACCGGCCAAATGCAGCCTGACAGTGATAAAAATGCAGGGCTGGGAGCGATGGATGCGCTGGGAGGACACAGGACTCGAGTGGACGGCTACCTCGCCAAATATTCCCACCCCCGACGCAGTGCGCGGGGCCGCTATGCTTGGTATTTTCGGCGAATTGGGTATAGTTGGCATCGGCATAGGCACCGAAAAGCCTTTCCAGTATTTCGGCAGGCCGGGGCTGAATATATCCAGGCTGCTGCTCAATCTTGACAATGAAATGTTCCCGGGGATAAATTTCGGGAAAAGCGTGGTCCGCCCTGCCGGCGGCAAACACAAGGGCAAAAACTTTACCTCGGTCGCGCTTTCGTTCTATCCCGATCCCGGATTCAAACCATATACTGCCGGGCTAAGGCTGATGCTTGCCGCCCGTACGGTGAACCGCCACATCTTCCCCAACAAAGGAATCAGCGACGAGCAAAAGAGTATGTTCTGCAAGGCCGCAGGCACCGACTCACTCTATATTGCCTTCCTGAAGCGCGCCTCCGACGAATTTATCCTGAAATTAGCCGCCAAAGGCGCCGAAGAATTCAAAAAGCTGAGAGTAAAGTATTTGTTGTATTGAATGTATATAAAATTTATGGTTCTATGTTGGTAACTGTGGGTAATTTTTTCTGTCAATGGGGCAAGCTACATTGTTGATAACACATATTCATGCAACAAGGGAGCTTGCTCCCTTGCAAATCCG
>DAINRZ010000105.1:0-9391 GCA_036741575.1 Kapaibacterium sp. (SeqCode) | reverse complement strand
ATTTTACCGAAATCGCGTTTTTTCGGGCAAAAATGACTAAATAATATGTTAGGCGGGGCTAAATTGAAAGAATTTGCAACAGTCAAAACAAAACAAAGCAGGATGGATTGCCGTTTTCGAGATAGTGTAAAAACAAATATTTTTGGGTATCAAAAAAAAAAAGATTTAATAAATGCTTTGTTGGTAGTGATTTTGAAAAGTAATTATTTCTTAAGTAAACTCGCAGCCACAGTCTCTGCAGAAGTATTTTCTGCGCAGCGAACCCATTGGCTGCGCCATAAAGAGTGAGAGTAGCAATGAAAAGAAATTACGCAGCCTACCTTTGCCATAGTGGAACCTTATGTTATGAGAGCCGCAGTCCGGGCACGCAAGAGCCTTATCAGCTGCCTCCTGCAGAATACTGCAGGCAGTATCGTAGTCCCGCTCGCTTACCATTAACCTTATTCCGCCGGCGGCATGAGCAAGATGAGGCGCATAGGAAGTGAAGTTTTGATTGGTCAGGAAGCATTCAACACCGGCAGATTTGAGTTTTGCCATAATCATGTTGGCTTCTATTGCACTACTGAAACTTAGTAGGTATTTCAACATATCTCTCTATAATACAGGAAATTATAATAAAATAACAAATTTTTTAAAAAAAATATAATGTTAGGATGTACTAAATTATTAACTTTGCTATTCGGGATAAAACAATGATAAAAAAACAATCAACGGATTGACATTTTATAAAGCTATAAAAAACAAGTAAATACATGGCTATATGGCACATTTTTCTTAATAGAAAATCAATAGGATTAGTATTCCTGCTTTTAATAATAGTCGAAAGTACCTATCCGAGAGGTTATTCGGCTTTATTGTCGCTCAACCATACACCTTCGCCGGTGTCGCAGAGCTTAGGGAATGCAGGCAATGCCATCAGCACCGAAGATGCTTTCGGATTGTGGCACAATCCAGCCCATGCAGGTATGGCGGCGCTCGAGAACAACCTCATGGTCAATCTGTATCCTGCCGAGGTGCATTTAAAGAGAAATTCCTTCGACGGTATGAGCTATTCTAACTTTGCTGCACTCGCAGGATACGACTTTGGACACGACAGCAGCGGCCTGCCCCTTAGTATCGGTTTTGGAGTTACGAAACAGAAGATGAACCTTGGAATACCAAAGATTGATAGTACATATCATTTGTTTACAAACAATCCCTATGAAAGAATTGATGGGATTAGCGCAGGTGCCTGCCTGGATGCCGGAGTAAAGATTGCTATTGGTTTTACTTATAAGTCCATAGCCAGCGATTACTTCTCGTGGCTGATGAAAGACAGTTCAAAAGCAGAGTATAAAACAACTGCCGCTGATATTGGAATCCTTGCAGTTGTACCATTAGCGGAATCATTTGATCTGCTCGGAGATTTAAAATTTGATGCCAGCGCCTCGATAGGCCTTGCGTTTTCGAATATAGGGGGGAAAATGGCATACCAGTCGAAAGATGATCCGCTGCCGCGTACCGCTAATCTCGGATATTCAATAACAATCGATATCGGATATAAGGGAATAATCAACTATTATAAGCTTCTTAGAGCTGAATGGACGATGGAATATGAAGATTTTCTTGTGAGAACAACAAACAACAAGATAGAATATGAGGCAATTTTCAGTGATTTGAATGTTATTCAGAACATCTTTCTTCTGAAAAATCCCTTTAGGGAAACCATTAAATACGGTGCAAAATTCACATTGCTAAATTCAATACTGATTATGCTCGGTAACTACAACAGTACAGGCCCCAGGGGAGAAGACCATTTTACAGTCGGCTGGGGTATAAAACTACATGGATTGTTCGATTACCTGGCTGGCGAGACTCAGAGCGACTTATTTTCATTTTTAGGCAGGCATTTCGATATGGCATTCTACTTTAATTCTAAGGAAGAGATTGGCAAAGAAAAGTACGTCAGGACTTACTCTGCATTCACGTTTAGTATTAAAAATTTCGGATTCTAAGATAAGATACTAAGCTTTAAGCATTTTATTGAATTCCAAAGGAGTTATGCTGATTATCGATTTAAAACTATTGATAAAGTGTGCCTGGTCATAAAATCCAGCATCGAGTGCTATATTGGTTAGATTAAGTTTTGCCCTGCTTTTCATTAAACCAATAGCATAATTGATTTTTCTAATTTTAATATATTCTCTGGGCGAAACGCCAACACTTCTCGTAAAAATCCTCTCGAACTGCCTGTAGCTGAGGAAAGCCGATTCGGCAGCCTTCTCGACAGATACTCTGCATGGCGTAGCATTTAATTCGCTCAAACCTGCCCTAATTATGTTCATTTCACGTTCCCTCACATTCAGCAGTTTGTGTAGTAATCCCTCGATAATTCCGATTCTTTCGGCCACAGACCTTGCGTTACATATCAGATCGGCAGTAGCTTTATGCTTGTCGCCGAGAATATCGCACAAGTCAATTTTCTCATTTTTAAATTCGTGCAGCCCAAACCTAAAGAAGGCCGAAGCCCCGAAAGACCTGAATGCAACAGCGACCACTCCAGTCAGTCCGTTTGTGCTTACTGTTGTCGTAACTGTTTTTTGGCAGCAAAGGAAATTCTGAGGCTGGCGGCAGATAGAGCCATTACCGGTAACGTAATCGAAACTATCGCCATAATGAAAGAAAAGCTCGGGATAGCCTTCGGGATAAACCATCACATGAGTATGGGCTTCGTTGCCCGAAGATTCCATCACCCAATAGTACTTAATGTATTTCTGCAATACAGGTGCAGGCATATAAACGGTGCAATTCATTTGCTCAATTTAAAGTTCTACAATTTACAAAAATAATGAAATCATTGATTTCTTCTTGAACGAAGTTATACGTAAAAAAATCAGAAAAGTGACATCGGGCGGCGAATTTCCTTCGGCCGCCCCGTTATTCAATAATACTGCAATCAAGCTGAATGGATACCAATCCTATTGCCTTCGGTATCGTAAAAAATTGCAAAGTATCCCATTCCTTCGGCTTCAATCTTTGTTTTGCCGCGATAAGACTTCCCGCCGGCTTTTGAGACTTTAAGCAGTGTGTTGTCGATATCTTCGACCTCGAAAGTGAGCATTGTTCCGTTGGCCGAGGTTTCGAAACCTTCGGCTTTGGAAATTGCGCCCATAGTGTTCTCGCATTCGATCATCCCCATTTGTTCGGTTTCATTTCCACACAGAGTGATTTCAAACCCAAGGGCATCGGTATAAAATTTCACAGCTCTTTCGAAATCATTTGCTGGTATTTCGAAGAATCCAAGTTTTGCTGCCATTATCCATTCCTTTATTAAAATTGAAACAAATTACGGATTCAAAATTAATACGCTTTTTTGCGGGATAATTGTAATATTCTGACATAATATATTCCAACAATTAAACTAATGGCTAAGACATTTCTCCTTATCTTCAGTGGCAAACTCCCGACATGGTCATTATAATTAATTGTCTATCTGATTAATCTCCATTAGTAGTAATATGGATTAAATACCTCAATAAAGGTTATACTAACTTTGTAATTACCTCAGCATTTTTCATATTCTTAGTATAACCTGATATATCATTTTGCTTGTTTACATTTTATTATCATCCATCAGTGCTAAATGTTTAGTGTGCAATAGTCTGAACTTTTAAAAATGCAACTGTCTGATTTTCTGTGTCCTGTAATAACATTTACATTAATAAAGCAGTGTTATTCTTAAAAAGATTAAATAAGAGAGAGTAATCGTTTATCAAAAAAGTATGATTTGGAAAAAATGCTTTGATTGGCTGTATCAAAGCACCAAGGTCGAATTTTATTCAAAAAAAAATAATTAACTTTTTGTTTTATAAATATTTCGATAAATTAGTAATTATGTATAATTAAAAAATTGTAATATTATGGGCAGAATATTAATAGCGGCTTTTACAACAGCAATACTTCTTGCATCATGTGTAACAAAAGGCACCTATAACGAAATGGTCTTCCAGAGGGATTCGCTGCGTACCAGCAATGATTCGCTCGAAAAAGAAATATATGGCAAAAATGTCTCCTTATCCGATTATAAATTTAAACTGGATGAATTAACTGAGAAATTTAACAACCTGACAAATACTTATAATTCTCTTAAAGAAACATATGAGAAGCTGAAGGCGGCCAGTTCTGACCAATTAAAGGGCATGCTTTCATCTATTGAAAAAATGCAGAAAGACCTGAACGAGCAGAAGGCTAAATATGATGAAGTCAGCACCAAACTAAAAGCAAGGGAAGACAAGATTAACGAGTTAAAAGCAAGGCTTACAAATGCACTGCTTGGATTTACCGATAAAGGATTGAGTATTTCGATTAAAGATGGTAAAGTATATGTTTCGCTTTCCAACCAGTTACTTTTCCAGTCCGGCAAGACTGATATCGACAAAAGCGGACAAGAGGCTCTTCTGGGCCTTGCAAATGTATTGAATTCGCAGCCTGATATTAATATTCTTGTCGAAGGCCATACCGATACGGTAGCCATTCGCGGTTCGGCCCGTTTTAAAGATAATTGGGACCTGAGTGTGCTGAGGGCAACAGAAGTTGTACGGTTCCTCACGGAAAACGGCAAAGTAGCCCAAACCCGTATAATAGCTTCGGGCAGGGGAGAGTACTTCCCCCTGAAAACCGGCTCTTCACCCGAGGACCTTGCCTCGAACAGGCGAACCGAAATCATCCTCACCCCAAAGCTTGAGGAACTATTCGAGATAATAAAGTAAACAATTACAATTCATCGGTTTTCGAAAATCCCATTTCGGAAAGTTTTTTCTCGAGAACCAATTTTTGCACCGGTTTGACTAAGAAGGCATCAATTTTGTATTTATAAGCAATAGCCAAATTCTGCACTGTTCCTTCGGCAGTTACTATGATTTTTTTACAGGGGTCAATCATTAACAACTTCTCCTGGTCAACCAATCTTTCAAGAAGGTCCAATCCCCTGATATCCGGCATCTCAATATCAATAGTTATTAAATCATAGTTTTTTTCATCCCAGTATGCCTTCGAGAATTTATCAAGAGCTTCCCTACCACTTGAAGCAACATCGACATCGCCGTAAGGCGTAAGCAAAACTTTCATTTTTTTCAAAGAAACATATTCGTCGTCAACAACTAAAACTCTCATAGAAAACTAAAACTTGATGAATAATTTGTCTATAAAATCTTTAAATATAATAAATTCTGTTTCAAGTTTAAATAAATTTTCTGTAATTCCACCAATATTCTTTTCCCTGGCACAAGATTCAAGGTTTTTTGCAGTTTGGAACAAAGGAACAGCCTCGAGTGTGCCTGAAGCACCTTTTATTGAATGGGCGTTTATCCTTATCGATTCGAAATCATTTGTTTCGGCAGCCTTTTTAAGCTCTGGTAATTGTGATTCCATATTTGTAATAAAATGACTAACTACATCTTCAATAACATCGAGATCACCAAATTCATCCAAAGCTACATCAAGGTTGAAAGGCTTTTCTCCTATTCCTGATTGAATATTCGACTGAGAATTTTCGGGCATTGTTTCTATATTTTCACTATCTTTATCCTCGGAAACAAATACCCACTTGTCAATTACCTTAAGGAAACTATTTCTTCTAATAGGTTTTGTAACGAGGTCGTCCATTTTACTATTCATGCAATTTTGTCTTGTCCCGGCATCGGCATTTGCAGTTAGTGCAATAATAGGTACATTACTGTTGGCGCTTGCCGATTCCCTAATAAGCTTTGTAGTTTCAAATCCGTCCATGCCTGGCATATGCAAGTCCATAAGAATGATAGAATAAGCTTTTGTATTACTTAGTTCCAGAGCCCTGAATCCGTTTTCTGCAATGTCAACAAGATACCCAATTGATTCGAGATGGATTTTAACGACCTCCTGATTAGGCGGATAATCTTCGACAAGGAGTATTCTGACTGATTTACTAATCCTTTCGGTAGCAAGCACTTCGGACAATTCATCGGTGAGTGATATATCCTGAATCATTTCATTGGAAGGATGCGAAATTTCAAATTTTAAATCGAACCAAAAAGTCGAGCCCACATCCGGCTCGCTTTCTAGGCCGATTTTACCGCCCATAAGTTCAATTAATTGTTTCGATATTGTCGTACCAAGGCCGGTACCGCCAAATTTTCTCGAAGTAGTACCATCGGCCTGGACATAGCTATCGAATATAGCATTTTGCTTATCAAAAGGAATACCTATACCGCTATCCTCAATAGAAAAATGTATCTTGCAATATTTATCATCGGATTCGACTAACTGGGCTGCCAGCCTAATGAAACCAGTGCTAGTAAATTTAACTGAATTTGTGGCTAAGTTCATAATAACCTGTCTTAACCTTAGTTCATCGCTATTTATATACCTTGGTATATTTTCATCAATTATCAGTGAAAACGACAATCCTTTGTTCTGTGCTTGAACAATCAGTGTATCTCCTATTCCTTCCAGTACTTTGTATAAATCGAAAGTGTGATGTTCGAGCGTTACCTTTCCGGATTCGATTTTTGTATGGTCAAGTATCTCATTTATCAGTAATATCAATGAATCTGACTCATTAATAATTGATTTGGCCTTGGAATGAATTTCATCTATAGAATTCGAATGGAGAATGATTTCGGAATAACCGATAATACCGTTCATGGGAGTCCTGATTTCATGAGAAACATTTGCCAGAAACTGGGATTTCATCTTACTCAATTCTTCCGCATCTTCCTTTGCTTTTTTCATCAGGCCTTCGGCCATTTTACGGTTTGTGATATCCCATAGGTATGTCCTGAATGCGATAATTTTACCGTCAGCCCTAACCAGAGTTGTGATTGCTTCGGTATATTTATAACCACCATCCTTTTTTAATGCCCTGAATTCAAATTGGTTTTGATTATGTGCCTTTTCATTGTCAATATTATAATATGCAATGGTGCTTGTGAAATCATGATGATGAATAAAATTACCCAGTGTTAATTTTGATGCTTCATTAGAATTATATCCATACATCAACGAGAATTTTCTGTTAAAATAAAGGAATTTGCCTTCGGTATCATTTATAAGAATAGCTATGCCTGCTCTTTCTACTAAATCTTTATATAATTCCTCACTCTTTTTGAGCGATTCATCGGCCAATTCCCTAATCTGGATTTCTTTATTAAGCTGCAAGACTGTTGTAGTAAGTTTTTGAGTTCTTTCTTCGACCAACTGCTCGAGCTTTTCTTTATAATGGCTTAGTTCCTCAAACGCCTTTTTAGTTTCTGTGATATCCCTGGCATAACAAGTAAGGCCGATAATCTCCAGATATTCGTTTCTTATGGGATTCATTGTTAGATTTAGAATATACTCCGTATCGAACAAGCGATATGTGACCTCGGTATCTATATGCGAACCGTCGAGTACATCGGGGTAATGTATTCTCCATAGGTTTTTATATTCTTCGGCCGGCAATTCGAAAATACTCATTCCTTGCTGGAGTTTTATACCGAAAGCGAGATTGTAGTAATTGATTAATTGGGAATTTACAATTGTCAGTTTGTAATATTTGTCGATTGACCAAATGAAATCGATAGTATTATCAATAATGGAAGAAAGTTTCCTATCCCTGATAAATAGCTCGTTTTGCAGTTTCAGTGAATCAGTAATATCCTTTACATTACCTATTGCAAATTCTGCTGCTCCGTCTGGGGAAAGAACAGGAATCGCCTTGAGCTCTAATTTTAATTCTTTTCCGGATTTCGTATGCACTGAAAAAACCTCTGTTTCAGGTTCATTATTTTTTATACTATCAACGACAGGGCAGTTCAGGCAAACAGTTTTGTTATTGTGGAAAACCTCGTGGCATTTCTTGCCCGTTAAGGGCACATTATCACAAAATATCTGTTCTATTGCTTTGTTTGCTCTTATAATGTTCATATCATTGTCAGTAACAATAATTCCGTCGCTTATTGAGTTCAGAATATCTGAAATAAACTTCTCGCTTCTTTGCAATTCAGAGTAAACATCTTTTATATGATTTAGGTCGGTGCTTAGTTCATTGTTGGCTTTTTTAAGGTATTTTATTTGGATACGGTATTTGTTGTCCAGGATATACACAAATAATATAATAAGCAGAGAAAAAGCGAACTTTATGATAAAGTTGAAATATTCACCTGAGTACAAATCGTAAACAGAAATTAAGAAGATTACTGTTGCAATTAGTAAATGAATATTTTTTATTAGCTTACTATTTATTTCCCGATGATTTCCAAGTACCTTTTCTTCCATATGATTACCAGAAATAAAACCAAATAATCAGGTATTATCGGCAAAATACACAGAAAAATTGAGTAACTTTCAGACAAATACGAATCCGTCAAGCAACTCATGAACAGTTGCCACTCTGCCGAAAGGTACGGATATCTGTACTCCGTTAATCGTACCAATCATAGATTCAAGTATCTCCCTGGCAATCTGTATTCCTTCTTTCCTGCTCGAGTCTTTGTCGCCTTCGTATTTTTCGAGCCTTGCCATAACGTCTTTTGGTACATGGCAGCCTGGAATTTCATTGTTCATAAACTCTGCATTACGCAGAGAAGCCAATGGCCAAATACCTGCTATTACAGGTAATTTTATGTGTTGAGTTTTATCTATAAATTGTTCGAATACCCTTAGGTCGAATACTGGCTGGGTAATGATATATTCCGCACCTGCTTCGGCTTTCCATTCCAGCCTTCGTATTTCCTCGCCAATATTCAGCGCCCCGGGATTAGCGCCGACACCTATATAAAAGGCTGTTGGCTTGCCGATGGGATTGCCTGCTATGTCAAGCCCGTGGTTCAACCTGTTGAGAATATTGACAAGACCAATGGAATCGACATCGAATACTGCGGTGGCATCAGGATAATTTCCCAGCTTTGGTGGGTCGCCTGTAACTGCAAGGATATTTTTCAGCCCAAGTGCATATGCTCCAAGCAAATCGGATTGCATACCTATAACGTTGCGGTCGCGGCATACATAATGCAATACTGTTTCTATGCCAACTTCGCGCTGGATTTTTACTGCCAGGGCAAGTGCCGACATCCTGGCGCTGGCGCGCGGCCCGTCGGGAATATTTATTACGTCGATGCCGCTAAAAAATAGTTCCCTTGCTTTTTCGAGCTCGATTTCGGGTGATACACCGCGCGGAGCCAAAAGTTCCACAAATGTAACGAAATGCTTGTCCGAAAGCCTGCGGGCAAGCCTCGACTTCTTTTCCTTGGGAACAACATCAATTTCTGCCGGATTAAATGGCTTTGTTAGTTCAATATTGAATTTTCTGGTTTGGGGCTGCAGCGAGGTTATGGTATTCCTACTTCCTGGCCGGAGACGCCGTACCGCTTCTGCAACTCGACCGCCCTTTTGAAGA
>DAINRZ010000104.1:0-9395 GCA_036741575.1 Kapaibacterium sp. (SeqCode) | reverse complement strand
TTGATTCATCATCCGCGGCGCAAATCATAAGGTAGAAAGTCCTTGATTCGCCCGTTTTCAGGCTGCCTGGGAACTTCATGCCATTCATTTCGGCTATATCGTCTATACCGTTAGGATTGTACTCAACTGAAGTACCCGAATTGAGCCACAGCAATTGCTTTGTAGGATCGGTCGAAGATGACTGGAAACTTGCCGCCTGTGGAGAGCAACTCGCTTCGTTACTGAAAGCCATCACACCCATTACAGGATAACTACCATCGTATGGGTATTCCATAAAATGCGCTGCCGCTCTGTTTATTAATTCAATGGGTATAGCTTCCGGGAAAAGCCTGATTTTGTTTGTTTCGTATTTATCCGCTATATCCCAGTCGAAATAGTACCCGATTGACGGATTCATAATTTCTGAATCGCTGTTGTTTTTCGCAGTAATTTCAATTTTCAGGCATGGGTCGTACCCCATTTCATTAAAAAGTAGTTTCTGAGTAATTTCTAGATTAACTGTATTTGAAATATCATCATTTAACATATTGGTAAATTTATCATTACCGTAATAAGGTTTAACAACATTGAAGTCGCTTTCAACCCCAGGGTTGACCGATGTAATAATCTTAAGATTATCCACAGATGCAGCTATGCCGCCTTCGTACATCTGATTCTCGTAGTCCTTGTAAACAAACCCGATACCCGAACGAAATCCCCTGTCCTCGGGGCTGAACCCGAAATTCCCCCTGTCGCAAACCGAAAACTTGATTCTATTGTTTGCAAACACATGCACATCGTCGTTGGTAACAGTTGTAAGCAGGAAAAAATCCCTATAGCCGTTTTCGCCGGTTATGTCCACCCTGAAATAAATCCTGGACTTATTGCTTTTTGCTACTACATATGAGAAACCCTCGAGAAATAATGGTGAATTTGCCGGAACCGATGGAACTTCCAAGTAATCATTAATAATGGAAATTTGATTGAGATTATCTTTTATTGCCGATATGCTGAATTGAAGATTGTTTGCTGCTCCCAGATAGTTGAATGCATCGATATCCAGTACAACCGTATCGCCAATAAAATACCTTTGAATTTCGCTTCCCTGAGTGTTTTTGAATTTTACATTTACAGGCCTGACTGCTGGGATAGACATTGGATCGAGAGTAACGGCCTTTTCAAAATTCACTCTGCCGGGAATAAACTTTTCCCAATTGGCATTAGCAGGCTTTTGCGCAATATTATCCGTACACTGACGGGTAAACTCTATTGCCTGAAGCGCTGTCAAAGTTGGGTGCTTTGCCCTGACGACGCCGACGACACCGGCCACTACAGGCGAGGCATACGATGTGCCACTGGAAAGATATTTATAACTGTTGTTTTCGCTGACTGAATAATTACCACTGCCCGGAGCCATTATGTCTATTCCTTCGTTCCAGCAGTTATTCTCCGTCACTTCATCTTCCTGGTTCACTTCGCCAACCCCTAACACTCCGGAATACAAAGTGGGATAAAATCTTTCAGACTGGCTCTTTTTTGCATTACCGGAAGCGACTACTACGGCCAAATCTCTCTGCACAGCAAAATCGATAATAGACTGCTCAATCTGAGAAAAATCTTTGTATTGATAACCCCAACTGCAATTAATTACTTTAAATCCTCTGATTGCTGCATAAACAATCGATTCATAGCCCCATTCAACATCGCCATCATCATTGCCGGCTTTGATCGGGAATAGCATACATTTATAACCCACGCCGCATATTCCGGTGTTATTATTTGCAGTTGCGCTGATTATTCCTGTCACATTTGTACCGTGTGCATCATAATGGTATGTCTCATCATAATTCCCGTCCGCAATATGATTAAAATTATAACCTTTATAATCATCTATGAACCCATTGCCGTCGTCGTCCTTATCATTGCCGGGCACCTCTGCTTTATTGGGTGATATTGATTTTTCGAGGTCACTGTGGCTCTGGTCAATACCGTTGTCGCTAACGGCAATAACCATAGTAGAATTGCCGTCGGAGCCTGGGATGTTGTTCTTCCATGCGTCGTATGCTTTAATTAACTTCAGGTACGATTGAACTTCCATCAAAGGATCGTTAGGCAGGCCCTGCACTTCGTTAAGGTAACAGGGCTCTGCAATTTCCAAAGCCTCTTCGGTTTTGAGCAGCATCCTGCAAAACCTTTCAGGGCTTATAGAACCGTCGTATTCAAGTTTGAAGGTTCTTAGTAAAGGCTCCTCTGATTTCATTATATTCGCAGCAGCATGGGTATTTTGCTTTTTATCTTTTATGGCAAGCGACTTGTTATATGTGAAAGTATTAACAGGCGCAAGGACAGGTACCAGTTTGAGAACGCTTTTGTTTGTTATCAAATTGACTGCATTAAAATTAACGGTTGCCGCCATATTGCTTTCGAGTTTGAGTGCATCAGTATAACCCGGCTTGAATCTGACATAGATTTTGCTTGGCGATACATTCCCCAGTTTTACTGATTTCTCAGAATTAACAGGTAATTTGTCGTCAGACAATAAAACCACATTAGTAATAAACAATTGTAATATCAACAATATAGTCGCTTTTTTCAGCATATATAACCTTCCAGTAATAAATCTTTTGGAAATTAAGACGTTCAAAATTAATTAAAAACTTACATTTTCGTACTCAAAGTTGTAATTATGTTACATCATTTTATTAAATTTAAATTTTTTATGATTCGATTTTAATTTTTATGGCTAAAGAAGAAAGCAAAGATTATATTGTAACGGCCCGCAAATGGCGGCCCATGAGGTTTACCGATGTTGTTGGGCAGGAGCATATAACAAAGACCCTGCAGAATGCCATCAGAGCGGGCAGGGTACACCACTCTTACCTGTTCAGCGGGCCTCGCGGTGTGGGCAAAACAACTACGGCAAGAATTCTCGCCAGGGCGCTCAACTGCACCTCCCCTGTCGATTATGAGCCATGCAACAAATGCGAATCCTGCCTGTCCGTTATCGACGGCAGGTCGCTGGATATAATTGAAATCGACGGCGCTTCGAACAATAGTGTGGACGATGTGCGGAAGCTTCGTGAAAATGCAAAATACCCGCCGACCTCCGGGAATTATAAAATGTACATCATAGACGAAGTGCACATGCTTTCCACATCGGCATTCAACGCATTGCTGAAAACACTCGAAGAACCCCCTCCCCACCTGCTTTTCGTTTTCGCGACAACCGAAATCCACAAAGTGCCTGCTACCATACTCAGCCGCTGCCAAAGGCACGAGTTCCGCAGGATGGAAATTGACAGCACAGTAAAGCAGCTCAATTATATTGCATCGAATGAGAATATTAAAATCGACGATGACTCGCTGGTTACGATTGCCAAGAAAGCTGACGGTTCAATGAGGGACGCCCAAAGCATATTCGATCAGGTAGTAGCTTTTTGCGGGACGGATATCCGATATACAGACATGGCTAATGCCATGCATCTCATCGATCAGGAATTCTTTTTCAGGATTACAAAAGCCATTAAAGAGCATAACCACGCCGAAATGTTTTCCATAGCAAAAGATGTTCTTACTAAGGGGTATGATTTCAACCAGACTCTGGCCGGGCTAATGGAACACCTGAGAAACCTTCTGACAATTAAAGCAACCGGCAAAACCGAACTGTTGGACGGGTTTTCCACTTACAGCAGGCAGTACAACGAGGACGCTGCAGATTTCGATACTCCGGATATTATAAGGTTCATGAGCCTGATTGCCGGACAGGAACAAGCCATGAAAACCGCTCCGCAGCCACGTGTCAGGTTCGAGCTTATTCTGGCGCAGCTGGCGTCTATGGGCAAAACCAACGAGCTAAGCGAACTTATTGATGAAATAAGGGAATTAAAAAAAAAATCCTGAGCCGGCCCAAAGCTGAATCTGGCTTAGGTATCACCGATGATGAAAGAAATAAAACAATTGCCCCAAAACCTATAAATCCCACTGTCGCAACGGAAAAACAACCCGAAAGCAATACTAAGACAGCAGTTGATATTAACAAACCGGTAGATGCCGGGAGGCTAAAAAGCGAAATCGGCGCCTTACTGAATTCCTCTGTTGTAACCGAAAACGGGCTTAGCCTGCTTAAGCACCAAGATATATCATTCGATTTTTTTAACGGTGAACTTCTAATTTTTACAAGTGATGAGTTTATCTTTGAAAACATTGAAAACCAAAAATCAAAGCTGGCAGATTTACTCGTCAAACATTTTAACGGCAGAGTGCAGGTCAAAGTAATTATTGAAAAAAACTTAACGACGGAAAAAAAACTTAAGTTAAAAGACATTTCCCCGGGAGAAACAAATTTATCCGGCTATGAAAATACCATAGGCACTTCAAACGTTAATAATTCTGAAAAGATTGATATTAGCAGCAAAAGTTTATTAGAACAAAAAATAATTAATCTTTTCGGCGCCGAGGATATTACCGGCAGGATCGAAGGTAATTAGTTTTTTATAAAAATTGCAATTGGGTAAGTCTGATAATATTAAAATTAAATAGTATAAAGGAATCAATCATATGAAAATAAATACCGGTGACAAAGCACCTGAATTTACAGCCGAACTTGACGGCGGTAAGAGACTTTCGCTAAATGAATTTCGGGGAAAATGGTTAGTCCTCTATTTTTATCCTAAAGACGACACATCGGGCTGCACAAAAGAAGCATGTTCATTCAGGGATAATATGGAGAGAATCACTTCTCTGGAGGCCGGAGTTATTGGAGTAAGCCCCGACAGCGCTAAATCGCACGATAAATTCCGTGAAAAGTACAGCCTCAATTTCCACCTTGTCAGCGATACGGATAAGACTATATGCAGCGACTACGGAGTTTGGGTCGAGAAATCAATGTATGGCAAGAAATATATGGGCGTAGAACGAACAACATTCCTTATAGGGCCCGAAGGCCATATTAAACATATTTTTCCAAAAGTAAAAGTCGAAGGCCATGTGGATGAAGTGATAGAACTCTTAAAGGAATTGCAGGGCCGAAACTGAATATGATAGATACCCATGCACATATAGACACAGAGGCTTTCGATACAGACAGGGATTCTGTCATAAGAGATTCATTCGATAACGGAGTGAGCGCAATGGTAATTCCTGCCATCGAGGAGAAAGCTTGGATTAAACAATACAACGTGGCAGAATCATACCAGAGAATATTTTGCGGGATAGGAATCCACCCTCACAATGCATTGGAAGTAACAGAGAATACCTATACAAGCATTAATGAATATGTTAATAACCCGAAAACAGTAGCTATTGGAGAGATTGGACTCGATTATTACTACGATTTTGCACCGAAAGACATTCAAAAAACTGTTTTCAGGCGTCAATTGAAAATTGCCAAAGAAACCGCCCTGCCTGTAATTATCCATAACCGGGAATCCGACGATGAATTAATAGAGATATTAAACCAAGAGCAGGACGGCAGATTGCGGGGTGTGCTTCATTGCTTTTCAGGTTCTGCCTTTATGCTTTCTCAGGCTCTGTCGCTGGGTTTTCATATTTCATTTACAGGCAATATAACATTCAAGAAATCTATACTTAACAATATTGTTGAGAAGACTCCTATAGACAGGATACTTCTCGAGACAGATTCACCTTATATGTCCCCGGCCCCTTTCAGGGGCCAGCGGAACGACCCCTCGAAAATTAAACTCATAGCAGAGAAAATTTCTGAGATTAAATCCATAAATTTACAAGAGGTAATATCAATGACAACGAAAACAGCAAAAGCATTATTTAATTTGCCTGTTTTTTTAATTGCTTTTTTTATGGCAACCAACCTGCTGACTGCCCAGAATGACGACGAAGAATATTTCGACGATACCGAGGATGATTATAAAACCAAAGAGATATTTGTAAATCCTTACCCAAAGTTATTGGGATTTACACCATATATAGGTGCGAACACTATAGTGGACAGGCAGGAAACACCGGAAGGAAAAAAGTCAAATTCATACGACGGCTTGTTTTCGTGGGGATTCGGTATAATTTACACTCCTCTGGATTATATGAATATTCAAGTTTCTTACATGGCATCGAAAAGCACAAAAAATGCTGAGATTTACGGAGTAGCACCCGATTACCAGAATCTTCTGGAAATCACTACTCACTGGTCGCCTAATCCCTATAACAGGATTAACGTCTATGGTACTTTTGGTGCAACATTCTTCTTTATCGAATCGAATAAAGAGAAAGATTTTTCTCCGGGTATCAGCACCGGTGTAGGTTTCAATATCAATATTAATACCGGAATTGGCTTATTTGCCATTAATGCAGACTGGAACCTCAATTTTTCGCTTAAAACATTTAAAACTGCCTGGTTCAAACGTGAAAACAACGAATATGTAATGAGTTTTGTAAATACATCCACATTCTATTCAATACCAAGGGTTGGGATATCATTTTTTCCAAAATTATTCTAACTTATTAATATGAATTCGTTAAATGCAAATAAAAGCATAATTTGTTCATTGTAGATATTTGTTCTAATCTTACAACATCTCCTCGTTTATTTGTTAAGTTTTTTTGTATCAAAACGATAATTCAGTTAAATTAAGTAAAAATTTTTATCTATTAACTGATAATTTACTGTATGCCGGCTTCACTTGAGATTGTAGAGCAAAAACTTAAAGTTTCGTTATCAAAAATGCCATCAAACAAAGGGTACTATATTCCTGGCTTATGGGAAAATCCTTTTGGAAAAGAATATACACCGGTAGAAACAAATCCATTCCTCTTTTTCCTGAATAAAATCAGGGAAATAAAAGGAAACATTAACGGCTGCAATAAACAATCATCGACAGGTAGTATCTGCCATAAAAACGTGTTTAATATGCTTACAAGGCTCACCACTGCCTACGACCATGATAACAACGGAAAGGTTGATATTGGCACTACCTGTTTCGGATTGAGGGAAACAGGGACTTTTTTGAAATCGATATCTCTATTGCCTTATATTCGCTCCCTTGGTGCAGGAACGGTTTACCTGCTACCTGTTACTTCCATCGGCAAAGACGGCAGAAAAGGCAGCCTCGGCTCGCCGTATGCAATAAAAAATCATTACAAACTTGATGAGAACCTCTCGGAGCCGATTCTGGAATTGCCGGTAGAAACCCAGTTTGCCGCTTTTGTAGAAGCGGCTCATATGCTTGAAATGAAAGTTGTTACAGAATTTGTATTTCGTACCGGCAGCAAAGACAACGACCTTGCTTTGGAGCACCCTGACTGGTTTTACTGGATAAAGGCCAATATTCCAGACAGGTATCATGGCGCAGATACTGAAAGATCTTTTGGTAATCCTGTATTCAGCCATGATAAGTTAAAGAATATCAAGGAATTGGTTGAAGACGGCAATTTTTCGGCACTTCCCGAACCTGACGAAGCATATAAAAAACTGTTCACAAAGCCACCTGTAAAAACTGCAAGAATTGACGGCAGGATTATTGGAATTACAGAAAACGGAAACGAATGCAGAATTCCCGGTGCATTCTGCGACTGGCCGCCCGACGACCTGCAGCCGCCCTGGAGCGATGTTACCTACCTAAGGATGTACAGCCATAAAGATTTTAATTACATGGCCTATAATACGCTTCGTATGTACGACGCCAGGCTGTCGATGCCAAAATACGAAATGAAATCCCTGTGGAATTATATCGAAAACATAGTACCTTACTATCAGGATAACTTTGGCATCGATGGTGTAATGATAGATATGGGGCATGCACTGCCCGAAAAACTCAGGGCGGGAATAATAAAAAAAGCAAGAGAAAAAAACAGGGGATTCATATTTTGGGAAGAAAACTTCACCCTATCAAAAAAATCCGTTAGGGAAGGCTATAACGCTGTTGTAGGTTATCTATGGGCCGACCAGCACATTCCCAAAAAACTCGGTGAATTAATAAAGCTTATGGCCAGCCCCGGTGTGCCGATCCCATTCTTTCTCACACCCGAAACACACAACACACCCCGGGCTGCCTCGCGTATGGGAGGTATTGAATATTCCAAAGCATGTTTTGTAATTAATACTTTTTTACCCGGTATCCATTTCATTCATTCAGGGTATGAACTTGGCGAGTTGCAGCCTGTCAATACAGGATTAGGTTTTACCGAAGAAGAATTAAGCAGGCATACTTCGGAATCCCTGCCGCTTTTTTCAATCGGTAATCTTAACTGGTACAACAAGAATATTTGGATAGATTTTATTAGAAATATTCAGGATATTGAGAGTAAATACTTCGATGTACTTCACTCCGACGACTTAACTAATATCTGCTACCTTGAATCGGGCAACGACTATATTGTTGCTTTTTGCCGAAAGTCTAAAATCCGAAATATTGATTTTATTTTAATCATTAATGTCAATCCTGAAAAAGAAATGTATTTTTGCGTTAAATTGCCTAAAAATAAAAAATATATTTATGATATTAATTTAAATTCGAAATTTTCTATAATAAACGATGAGATTATTTATAATTTAAAACCATTTGATTATATTATGGGTGAAATAATTTAATAAAACAGAAATATAAAAAATGAATTACAGAGACAAGAATAAGGTCCAGGAAATTAAAACTCAGGTAGCATGGAAATTGCTGGATGGGCCGGAATTCCTGAAATCCCAGTATAGGATTGGAGATAATGATTTACTGGAACCGATACTCGTTATCAGGGATTTGACCGAAAAAGACGGGAGTATGCCATCCTCATTCTCTGTCTATACAGACAGGCACCATGGCAATACAGGCAAACAGTTGAATCCCATTGCCAGAATGGCAGTTTGGGACAAAGAGAACGATGACCTTAGCAATAAGACCTACAAACTACCAAAGATCGACATCCTTCAGCACGAGCTTAGTATCATAGAGCAAGACAGCCTGCATACTTTAATTGTTGAACTCGATAAATCCATATCTGAAATTGAATACGAGCCTGACGGGCTTTTCCCAAAGCAGGGTTTGCAGGTGTTTCCATTCCAAAGTATGTTTTCTAATTCCATAAGCCTGAAAAGGACGGGGTTGAAACAAAAAGTGGAATTTAGCCTCTCTTCTATGATTAATAATTCAGAAATAGAGAAGCAAATTATCAATATTATAATGTACATCAAAAAGGTATGCCGCAGGCCGATGGATGTGAATTACAAGGAGGCATACAGAATTAATCCTTTTAGTCTGTTCGACCAGCAGGGCGAATGGTTTTATAAACCGAACAAAATCAAATAAAAAAAAACCGCAGCACATATATACTACGGTATTTATTGAATTCATCATGGGGCTTCCGTTATTCGCGGAAGCCCCTGTTTTGTATATAAATTCTTACCTGACGATATGCAATTGCCTTACAAATGCTTTGCCGTTAACGTTCAGCACTAT
>DAINRZ010000103.1:0-9424 GCA_036741575.1 Kapaibacterium sp. (SeqCode) | reverse complement strand
CGTATGAGCTTCCTTGGCAGCGGGCTTGGGCATGCCGCATTCGGCGGAGTAGCGCTTGGGCTATTGCTCAATGTGCAGCCGCTATGGGTGGCAATACCATTCACTGTCATTGTATCTCTTTCTATTTCGTTCCTGAAAGAGAAGACCAAACTTGCGGCAGATACAGCAATCGGAATTTTGTTTTCGCTGTCGGTAGCGCTGGGCATTATATTTCTTTCATTCAAGCAGGGTTTCTCCGTCGATGCTTTTAATTACATGTTTGGCACTATACTGGCAGTTTCCGAAGAAGACTTGATTGTAACGGCAATACTTACAGTTGTTGCTATTGCAACATTCTTTATATATTGGCACAAATGGGCATATTCTTCGTTCGACAACGAACTGGCACGAGCAGACAGAGTCTCAGTCATTCGCGACGATTATATCCTTTCTCTGCTAATAGCCGTGACTATTGTGGTTTCCGTAAAGCTTGTAGGGATAGTCCTGATAGCCTCATTCCTCGTTATTCCCGCTGCCTCGGCACGGCTGGTATCGGGTTCATTTTTCAGGATGACAATATTCAGTATTGCAATTGGTGTAATCAGCTCTGTTGCCGGCCTTTTCCTGTCTTTCTTACTCGACAAACCCAGTGGGGCCATAATCATACTGCTTCAATCCCTGCTGTTTTTCATTGCTGCTGTTGCAGGCAGTTCCCGTAAATCTTGAATTATTGGAACAGGAATAGCATATGGAATGGATATTTTTAGCAATAGCGGGAATTTTCGAAGTAGCATGGGCAATTTTGCTGAAATATTCCCAGGGATTCAGCAGGTTATTGCCAAGTGCCGGAACTGTAGCCTTCATGATACTCAGCTTTTATTTTCTTTCGAAAGCAATCGAGAAAATCCCTATAGGCACTGCCTATGCTGTGTGGACTGGTATAGGAGCAGTGGGCACCGTGCTGTTTGGGATAGTCTTCCTTGGAGAGTCACGCGATTTGCCAAGGATTCTTTTCATCCTGCTAATAATTTCGGGGATAGCCGGTTTAAAGTTTTATTCGGAGTAAACTAATTAGTAAAACTCAGGAATGAAGTACAAGGCCAGCTATGCTGTGCTATTGTTTATCAAGCTTATACTCACAATTCGTTACTTAAAACATAATTTCTTAAGTTTGCCTAATGATTTCGACATTGAATATAATAAACCTGTTCTTTCCCAGGGATACCAAGCGAAGGTCTTTGTTTAAAAAGGCCTATTACTCGATACATTCATTTCTGCCAAGATTGTCGTATAATTTCAGGGATTGCAAGGTTTCGCTGCTCAAGCTTAGTACAAAAGTTAACCAAAAAAAGTCGGGACAAGTCCTGGTGTTCGATCATAAAATGGGCGGCGGGTCAAATATATACAGAGATAGTATTGCTAAGAAGTATATCGAAAAGGGAATGGATGTAATACTAGTAATATATAATTATAAGGACAGATGCTATATTATTAGATACAACGGCAGGCAGAAATCGGTAATTCTGGATAAGCAAGCTGTTATCTTGTATGAATTTATACAGATTCTCACAGTTCAGGATATTGTAATAAACGATTTAGTATCATTTCCCGAGCCTGAAAATCTCCTGCGGCTTGTTTTGGAATTGAAAGAAAACATGGGCTGCCGGCTGGCAATACCATTACACGACTACTATCCCATATGTCCGAGCTACAACCTCCTTGATATTAATTACAAATATTGCGGGCTGCCTCCAATCGAAATATGCGAAAATTGCCTGGCAGCGACAAAACTTGAAGAAATACTGCATAAACCGGATTCTATTGCCAGCTGGCGGATTATTTGGAGAAAAGCGCTCGCATCTGCAGATGAAATTATATTGTTTTCAAAAAGTTCGGGTGAATTGTTGCTAAAAGCTTACCCCGGCCTAACGGATTCAGTACTGAAGCTCCGCCCCCACAAAGTAGATTATATTAAAGAAGTCGTGCCTTTAAGAATCAACAAGAAAATTATTATCGGTATCCCCGGTAATATAAATCTTGCAAAAGGAAGCGGGATTGTTGCCGAAATGATTGAATTAATAGAAAATGATAGTACAAACAACGCTGAAATCGTTATTATAGGAATCCTTGCCGATATTTACTGCCGCAGCCCAAGGCTTGCCATAACAGGCAACTATCGCAGGGAACACCTTAGCAGGATAATCGAGTCGTATAAAATAAATATGATTTTTATTCCTTCCATCTGGCCAGAGACGTTTTCATTTACTACCGAAGAAGCCATTTTAACCGGTCTTCCGGTGGCCGCTTTTCGAATTGGCGCCCCGGCCGAAAGGCTCGGGAATTATTCTAAAGCCGTTATAATCGATGAAATAAGCAGCAATGCCGCATATGATATGATCGTTGAATACTTCAGCCATAATAAGTGAATCTACCTATTTTTCATCTAATGATTATTTTTTTCATTTTATGTTAATTATTTTATTAAATTTGCCGATATATTTATGAAAGAATAATGAAATTATTTTAATTTATTGGGAATTTTTGATTCTACAGAACGTATTAAGAGAAAATGTTTTTTTGATTGGGAGGTAGTAAAATGAAAGTTAAAAACTCTGTTATTAGAAACACTGCAATAGGGATTTTCTTATTCATTTTTATGTTTGCAAAGGCATTCTCAATTGGTCCGGCTGGCCCGGTTAATCTCCAAGCCAAGATTGATGAAAACGGAAAACAAAAGTCAGTTGTCCTTACATGGGATTTCCAGTCCGATGATAAGCCCGATTACTTTTTCATCTATAAGTCCGACAAATTAAGCTATGATAAAGATGACTTCAAACTGTTAGGTAAATTAAAATTCAAAGAAGGTGATTATAAATATGAAGCCTCCAATTTAAAAGGAGAAGAATACTCCTTTTTTGTGACTGCTGCTTACAAAGATACAAAGGAATATAATGAAAGCGAACCTTCTAATATTGTCGATGTTAATTTAAACAGCGGCGGCAATGGTGATTTCTATATAAAATTAAACCCAAAGCCTGTTTTGAATGCCGAAGCCGGCGAAGAATTCGAATACAAAATTGAAGCTAAAACTAATGCACCCGATGATTGCCCCGTGATTTTTGAATTAATCGACGGCCCCAGTGGGCTTAGCCTCGACAATGAATCGGGCAAAATATCCTGGACTCCGGAAGCTGCCGGTTCATTCAAAGTATCGATAAAAGCCTATCTTGATTGCCAGAATGAGATAAGCGCCGAAACAGAATTAAAAATAATTGTAAAAGATGGGCATAATGAAAAATTATATGTAAAAATAGTATCGAAGCCTGATGACGAAATTGATTTGGGCCAAGAGTTTACATATGTTTTAAAATCGGAGACAAATGCGCCCGACAGTTGTACCGTGAAATATAAAATTATCGGCGACATACCAGACGGTATGGAATTAGTCGAATCCAGTTCATCGACTATTACTACCGAGACAACTACTTCGATGACATGGACTCCCGGGCAAGAAGGTTCCTACCATGTTGCTGTGCAAGCATACCTCGATTGCAATGAAGAAATCAGTTATACTCAGAAGTTTACGATTAAAGTGGAAGATGACGACGATGATAACGGAACAGGTAATCAGAAGAAATATTATCTGAAGATTGTATCAAAACCTTATCAGTTTGGCGATGCGGGCGAAGAATGGAAATACCAAATCGAAGTGAAATCCAATGCTCCTTCCGATTGCAAGGTACTTTATAAATTATCGGATGATGCACCCGAAGGTATGGAATTGGTTGTCAATTCATCGACATTTTCAGATTCGGAAGCAACTTCGATGACATGGACACCCGAAGAGCCGGGGATATACCAATTCTGGCTTTATGCGTCGCTCGATTGTAATGAAAAAGTTACAGACAAACAAAGAATCGTTATTAATGTAAAGAAAAAGACGGCAGACGATACTTGTGCAACTTTGAGCGGTACGGTCAGCGACGAAGAAGGAAATCCTATTCCTTCTGGTTCAATTATGGCATGGAGAGTAGATGATAAATCGGATAATTCGGAATATAAGCAGGTTTACAAACATGAGTTTCTGGACGGGGCATTTAGCTTTAATGTTTCCGAAGGCACTTATGTAGTAAAAGCCGCCGCATATAAATACAAAGACGAATGGTATGAAAACACTATGGGAATAGACCATGCTACCAGGATTGATATGGAATGCAGCAACGAATACTCCGTAACTTTTACCCTCGAATCCAACGGTGATATTGCCGGCGATGAGGAAAGCGCAACGTTTACGGGAAATGTCACTGCTGCAGAAGGCAATACTCCTGTTATGGCAATAGTTGAGTTTATTCCATATAAATGGATAACCGGAACTGATGATATAAAACCAAAAATTTCTAAATATTCGGCTAAAACTGATTCGACAGGCCAATATATAATAATTGCCGATGCTGGCGAAAAGTATATCGCTATGGCTATACCCGAGTCCGGTTCGGGCTATATGAACCAGTATTTTGAAAACCAATCCGATCCTTACCAGGCAACAATTATCGATCCTGAAAGCAGTACTTTCCAGACTATTGATTTTGGACTCGTTAAGTCTGAGGAATTTACCAACGGATTTGGGGGATTGGTTCAGAATAATGATGCAAATCCGCTGAAATCTAAACTGATAGCATACCTGGCAGAACCTTTGGATACCAGTATCTCGAAATTTGCTTATGCTCAAATAACTGAATCGGACGATGACGGTAAATTCGAATTCAAAAACCTGTTTCCCGGAAAATACATTGTATTGTCTATCCCATTCGAAAAAGTCTATGTACCGGGTTATTACAAAGAGGACGAATACGTAGTACATAAATGGCAGAAATCAACATTATTAGAAATTGCTGATACTTACTACGAAGAAGAAATAACCGTAAAACACAAAGTATGCACAGGCCTGAAAGGCATAGCTAATATGAAAGGCTATATACATCGCCACAGAAAAGGCTCGGTAAAATTCGACAGTGAAAAACCACAGGAAAGCGATGCTATTTCCGGTGCAATAATATATGCATACAATTCACAAAACGAAGTGGTAAATTATTGCCTATCGGATAATAGCGGGTCTTATATTATCGATGAGCTTACCGGCGGGGCCTATACACTGTTGGGTGATAAAGCAGGAATGATACCAGTGGAGTCGAACGTTGATATAGCATACCAGGATAATCTTAGCATTGAAGTAAACTTCGAATTGGGAGAAATAGTTACCGAAGTAAAAGACAATCCGCTTTCGGCAATACCGACTAATATCAGGCTATATCCGGTTCCTGCAAAGGATATTATCAATATATCTTTCGATTCTGCAAAACCTATCGGCAACCTGGCAATATTCGATTTGAAGGGTACGAGGTTATATTCAGAAAGCCCGAACGCAGAATTGCAGTATTATTCGATCGATATCAGTAATCTTTCGCCGGGCCAATATATACTAAGGATTAGCAGCAACCAGGCAATTACAGATATAGGATTTAAAGTAATCAAATAGAAAAATTTACATTAAAGAATCAGGCTGTCCGCGCAATGCTTTTGCGGGCAGCCTTTTTTAGTGGAATTCCACTTTCAGCAAAGAGAAATCATCGTCGAGGCTTTTTCTGCCGCATCTTTCCAGAATATCCTCGTAAATTGAATCTATTTCCTGGCCGGAGCTGAAGGCGTAACTGTAAATCATTTCATACAAGTCATCGAGTGAATGCATGGTGTTGTCGGGTTTCCTGATATCGTAAGCCCCATCCGAGAAAATATAGAGCCCGGATTGCGGCTCAATACTCACCGAACTGCCGTTTTTGGGAAAAGTGGGAAAAATCCCAACAGCATAATTTGGAGTAGAAAGCTTTGCTTTGTTTCCTTCAATGTCGATTAATAGAGGCGGCGGATGGCCGGCTCCCGAGTACTTCAGAATCCTTGTGCTGTTATTATAAACACCATACCAGATTGAAAAATACATTTCTTTGTGAAAGGCCATCTGAAACCGGCTATTTAATGCGTCCAGCACTTGTTCCGGCCTTGTAAAGTCAATATTCTGAAGCGTTTCAAACCTAAGCACACTTTGTATTGATACCGAATGCAGGGCAGGCCCGACTCCGTGCCCGCAAACATCGAGCAGATAAATCGCAAAGTTACTATCGTCAATCCAATGGTAACCAAATGAATCTCCGCCAAGCTGCGAACTGGGTATGAACCGCCAGTCTGTTCGAATTAATCCACTGTTCAGTGGCCTGGGCAAGAGCGACAAAACATAATCGGCAGCGCTCGAAAGTTCATTGTTGATTATCTGTAAGTATCTGTCTTTTGATTGATTTAATTCAATCAGTTTTCTGTTTTTCTCATCGATTTCGCTGGCGTGCCTCTGTATTAATTCGCGGGCAGCTTTTAATTCGATATGGGTTTTTACTCTGGCAATTAATTCTTTATGGTTGAAAGGTTTAGTAATATAATCTACCCCTCCGGATTCGAATCCAGCAAGAATATCATTGTCTTCTGCCCTGGCAGTTACAAAAATGACAGGAATATCTCTGGTTGATTTTTCGGATTTGAGGATACGGCTGAGTTCGAATCCGCTAATACCGGGCATAGAAACATCGAGAAGGATTAGGTCGGGTACAACCTGCGAAGTAATCTTCAGTACTTCGCCGGCATTCTCGGCCATAGCAACATCATACCCTTCGGAATATAGCAATTGGCCTAACACCTGCAGGTTTCTCACAATATCGTCAACAATTAAAACTAACGGCTTTACGACTGTATTTTCTTTGTCCTTTGCCATAACTTCATAAAAATAAAACAGTTCTTATTTCAAAAATATCATATCACGGCAATTAATCAAACAAATATTTCACTAATTTGCATTTATTAAAAATCTTATTGGATAAAACAATGGGGAAAAAAGTGAAACAGTGGTACGAAAGTATGTTCGAAAACTATGCCGAAAACTACGAGAAAGAATCATTTGTGCAGGGCACTATCGGCGAGGTTGACTTTATCGAAAAAGAAGCTGGATTCGATAAATCCATAAAAATATTAGATATAGGATGCGGCACAGGGCGCCACTCGATAGAGCTGGCCAAGCGAGGCTATAGTGTGACGGGTATAGATTTATCGGAAGCTCAATTGAAAAAAGCTTTAATGAACGCCGAATCTGCAGGGGTTGCCGTCAAATTCAAACGTATGGATGCACGTAATATTTCGTTTACCGGCGAATTTAGTATGGCAATAATGATTTGCGAGGGTGCTTTTGCATTAATGGAAACCGATGAAATGAATTATGAAATCCTAAGTGGAGCAGCCCATGCATTGAAACCCGGCGGTAAACTTATTTTTACCACCCTGAATGCGCTTTATGCACTATACCACAATGTCAACGATATTGTCAACGAAAACTCGGCAGGGAATTTTACTGCCCTCGAGTCAAACTTCGACCTTATGACATTCAGGGATGCGAACAAATTTGAAATTATCGACGACAGCGGCGCGAAAATCCAGCTAACAAGCACCGAGCGCTACTATGCACCAAGCGAAATCATGTGGCTGCTGAAAAGCCTCGGTTTCGGCTTCGTCCATATCGGGGGATGCCGCCTGGGAGCTTTCAGCCGCGAGGATAAGCTTACTACCGAAGACTTCGAAATGCTCGTGGTGGCACAAAAAATGATTTAAAATTAAATATCGGCAAAAAATATTTATACCGATAATCAAATTTTCAAACGAAAGGCAGCTTCATCCGGCAGCGGCAAGGGTGGCAGCATCGGCAGCTTTGGCGCCGCCTTCGAGCAGTGCATATGCACAAGCATTCAGAGTTGAGCCGGTTGTCAGTACATCATCTACCAGCAGGAATGATTTTCCTTTAATATATACAGATATATTTGCCTTAAAAGCATTGCTTACATTAGATCGCCGCTCGGTTTTGCTCAGCTTTGTCTGTGTTGTGGTATATATCTTTCTCAGAAGAATATTACAATCCACGGGGATACCGGTGCTGATACCAATTCCTTGCGCTATGGCTTCGGCCTGGTTGTATCCGCGTTCCCGCCTGCGCGCAGGGTGGATAGGGACAGGCAGAAGGGCATCGTAGCCGAATCCGGGTATTTGCCTTAGCAGGCTGCCGAATTCTCTTCCCAATTCTACCCCTATCATCCAAAGGCCGTTATACTTCAAATCATGAATGAGCCTGGCAAAAGGGCTGCCTTCTACGTAGTGGAAATAAGAAAATATATTACCAATATAAAAGCAATCCTTATCGGGATAGTTCGCCTCAATTTTTTCTAGAAGCTCATCCCCCGGCGGTGCCAATTGAATACATTCGATACATTTTTCGCAGAGAAACTTTTTTATCTTGTTTTGTTGCAGGTTTGTGCCGCATACAAGGCAAACCCGCGGTGCAAGGAAATGAGTAATTAAGCCGCCAGTTGATTTTAATATATTCAAGGCAGCGCCTATGACTCTTTTAAAAATTCTCCGGCGGCGAGCCTTTCGGCAGAAAGTTCATTATTCGGGAAAAAGAACAGATATACAGCGCCCGCTAACATTGCAATGTCTTCAAAAATCTTGGTCAGCCCCACCCTTTGCGGATTTGCCGATGAGCAGCCGCAACCGATATCGAAACCTCTGATGATTGCAGAAGATATGGCCATAATAAAAATGACTAGCAAGGCACCTACTATCGATGCGTTTGCCCTGATCCTTATACCGGCTATAAGCAAAATCCCCGCAACAAGCTCTACCCATGGCAGTATAATAGCAAAAACGTTTACGATAAATTCCGGCAGCAGCCTGTAATTCATTATCTCTGTAACAAATTTATCGGGATTAGTAATTTTGTCGAGCGACCAAAACAGGAATATCCCGCCCAGAGCTAATCTGACGGCAAGAGATAACCACTTATTATCGAGTATTTTATTCATTTAATTAAATTTAAACTAAGTTATCAAAAAAACAATAATGCACCAAATGTGCTCCACTACACTAAATCTTTGTTTAAGACTGATTATTTATTCAAATATTTGAAAAAATAATATCTAATTATTCATAATTTTGCTGTTATTATTGTTAAATTTTAAGATTACATATGCCGTTAGTCAGATCTATATCAGGATTGAGGGGAACATTGGGCGACTGCCTGACCCCTTGTTTGGTTGCTTCTTATACAGCTTCATATGCCGGTATAATGCCCTCGGGGCCGGTTATCATCGGCAGAGACGGAAGGCCCTCCGGAAGCTGGATTGAGCAGGTTGTGGCGGGCACTTTGGCAGCATGCGGCAGAAAAGTAAAAATTATAGGAATGGCTCCAACTCCCACCATACAAATGTTTGTAGAGCATTCCGATGCCGCAGGCGGTATAGCAATTACTGCATCGCACAATCCTGCCGAGTGGAACGGCCTGAAATTTATGGACAGCGACGGG
>DAINRZ010000102.1:0-9479 GCA_036741575.1 Kapaibacterium sp. (SeqCode) | reverse complement strand
TGGCTTGGCAGGAATTTATGGGAATCTAACTGCGTTAAGCTTACAGGCGAAGCTTCTCCCTGTAATATTGGCATGAGCAGCGGGTACAACAGCAGCGATAAAAAACTTACAGTTGATGTAGAAGTATATTTCACTTCCGATGTTACCGACGATTACTACATTTATGCCGTATTGACCGAAGACAGTATAATAACCCAGCAATCAAACGGCGGGGCCAATTATATTCACAAAAGGACGTTTAGGGAAGGATTGACTGAAGTGTGGGGCGACCCCATAAACGAATCGACAACCAAAGGATCATCGGTGAAAAGAACATATACGTTTACTAACTCGAAGAACTATGCTATGGAACGCTGCAGCGTTATTGTCTTCGTGAGAAATAAAAATAATGAAGAAATTGTAACTGGCAACGGCGGACTGGCTAATGGCCAGAAATTGTTCGTCTTTACAGAAGAAAATCTCTATGGCTCCGCTGCACCTGGCGAAGCGATGGAAAAAATGTTTCAGATAAAGAATTTTTCGGGTGCACAGATGACAGTATCTGTCTCGGCGAGCAAATCAAAAAGGACTCCTCCCGATTGGGTTGCCGATGTAGTATTGCCGTCAGTTGCTCAAAAGAAACAGGATAATCCCCAAGCCGGTACTGTTAAAATTAATCCCGCGGAGACTATCGACGTTACACTGAAGTTGACCCCAAGCGAGACAATCGGCGTAGGCGATGCTATTCTCCGGGCGCAGGAAACTTCTCCTGGCAAGGAAGTGCGTACCATGCAGATGACAGCTGTTTCAAACAATGTTGAATATATCGAAGTCACCGACGATGAGACAATTGGCAAGAATTCTACTATTCTTGCAACAGTTAAATCATCAGGAAGAAATAATTTTGTACAGTTTGATCCGAGCGGCTTCACAGAAGTACAAGCACTATTATCGAACCTGAAAATTGTCCTCTGGTCATGCGGGCAGGCCGGAACTATAAACGTTATCGAAGCTACAGCAATAAACGACATGATTGAAAAAGGGGCTTATTTCCTCATTAGCGGTTCATACCCATTCAATGAATTGACAGAATATACTTCTGACCACCCCCTGTTTTCAACTATGGGCATAACCTGGGACAGCGAAGTATCGCCTTTTGCAAATAAAACCCTCACTTTGCAGGGCGAATCATCAGATAAAGCATTTTCAAGTTTGTATATTGCATCCACTTTGCTTGAGGATGTGCCAATAACTTCGATTAAAGTTACTGATGAAATGATTGCTAATTCCATACTGAAAATCAACAGTACAAAACAGATCGTCGGCGCTAAATCCGAGCCGCCCACATCAAAAATTGTGGTTTTGCATTTCAATCCTCTAATACCAAATACAACAAACGACGAAGTGAAGCTAGTCGACGCAGTGCTCGACTGGCTGGAAGCACCCCATAGTGTAGGCCCCCAAGCTACGCTCAGCATTACTGATATGCCTTTCGGCGATGTAAAGACCGGCGAAAGCAAAGATATGGAAGTTGAAATAACAAGCTCGGGCGACAAATTCCTCGACATTAAGAATATAGAAATAATAGGCAACAATCCCGAGAATTTCTCCATCACATCCGGCGGGGTTAAAACGCTTGACCCAGGACAGAAACATAAAGTCGTTGTGAAATTCACTCCCGAAACCGGATTAACAGAAGACAAGACTTACGATGCACTGCTTGAAATAACATCCAATGTTAATGGCGAGACCAACCACGAAGTTACACTTTCGGGCAAAGGCTTAGGCGAAGAGCCGGACGATGTCGGCGACGAAGCCTCGTACCTGCTCAGGGTGGCAGTCACTCCCAATCCTGTTGCCTCGCAGGCTGCCGTCAGGTTCGACCTAACAGGCGCCAATCCGGCATTTGTAGAAGCAAACCTTATCGATGCAGCAGGCAGGACTGTCAGGAACATTTTCAGCAGCGACATGCAGCCCGGCAGCTATTCTCAGCCGCTCAACACGGCAGGCCTGCCCTCGGGTACATACTACTTAATTGTAAAATCAGCCATGGGCAATTATAATATCAAGGTAGCCGTAGCCAAATAAATTAATCATAAGATTATTCAGAAGCCCCCGCTCTTACAGACAAAACTGCAGGGGGCTTTTTTTTATTTATAAATAGTTAGCAGATATTGAATTAACATCCGAAACTTTCGCTATAAGGTGTATATTGTTATGTTTTTGGTACATTTGTTATCAATGAATTAGGATGCCGAAATATACATTATAATCCCCTGCCAGTTTGGTATATTTTAATGAATTCGGCAAAAAAAATATTAATTTTATTAAATTCTTATTTGTCAAAAAAAATGTGGAAAAGAAATGAGAAAAGTGTTGTTCCTGCTGTTGCTGCCAATGTTTGCCCAAGCGCAAGCCGGTTATGAATTTAAAAACCTCGGCGATTCACTATCTTATGCTTTAGGATTCAATTTGGGTATTGATATTAAAAATGATATCTATAATTTGAATACTGAAACGATTGTCATCGGATTCTTAGACGGATTCAAAGGGAATCCGCCTTTGATAAACTCGCTTGCTATCAAAAAATTACTACTCGATATGCAAGCCGAACTGAACCGGGTTTATTCAGATGAACTTAACAAATCTTTGCAATACAGAAAAAACACAAATCCAGGATTTCTCGAAGAGAATAAAAACAAAGATGGAGTGCAAACCACACCAAGCGGCCTTCAATACAAAATAATCAGGCAGGGAAGCGGCAAAATACCTGCAAAAGACAGCAAAGTACAGGTTCACTACAAAGGTTACTTTGTTGACGGAAGGGTATTCGACAGTTCATACGACCGTAGTATTCCCAATGAATTTATAGTGTTCAATGTTATTAGAGGTTGGATTGAGGCCCTGACAATGATGCCCGAAGGTTCAAAATGGATTCTGTATGTCCCGCCTGATTTAGGTTACGATCCCGCTAAACGCCCGAAATACATAAATGGCGACGATATATTAATTTTTGAGGTCGAACTACTAAAAGTTTATTAATTTTGTTTTTTATTAATTGGATAATTTAACTATTGTTTAATTTTACTATTTGGTGTTTTATGAAATTAAAAGGTATTTTGGCTTTTGCTGCCGTAATTGTGTTTGCCATAATCGGATGCGGCAATGAAGCCGAATCGGGCTCGAAAACAAAAGCCGACCTAAAAACATTTAAAGATTCATTATCTTTTGCTATAGGATATAATATTGGTTTCAATATCAATAGTAATATTCAGAAAGATTCGGTTGATATCGACCTCGATATGATTGTTACCGGCCTCAAAGCAGGCATGAAAGCCGATTCGAGCACAATGAATATGCAGACTATTACTAAGGTTTTCGAAGAACTTAACAAAAGGCTTACCGACAAAAAATTCGGCGACAATAAAGAAAAGAATGCAAAGTTTTTAGCCGATAACAAGTCAAAAGCCGGCGTGAAAACCACCCCCAGCGGTTTACAGTACGAAGTAATAAAAGAAGGTACGGGAGCAAAACCCTTGGCAACAGACAAGGTTAAAGTGCATTACAAAGGAACTTTAATCGACGGCTCGGTATTCGATAGCTCTATCGACAGGGGACAGCCTGCGGAATTTCCGCTTAATGCTGTAATTAAGGGCTGGACAGAAGGCCTTCAGCTTATGAATGTCGGCTCGAAGTATAAACTCTATATACCATACGACCTGGCTTATGGCGAGCAGGGCAGGCAGCCTCAGATACCGCCATTCGCAGCATTAATTTTCGAAATTGAATTACTCGAAATAGTTAAATAGAAAAAATTATTTTTTTATGGCCGGCTTTCGGATTAGTAATTTTCGAATGCCGGCTTGTTTAATAAAGTATTTTGAACATGTATCGCTATTTATTAATAATTGTATCCTCGATAATAATACTGTTTTGCTCCTGCGGCGATAACGGCAGCGAACCTGTTATCCCAAAAGTTGAAATAACTTGTAATATTAACGGGTATATTAACCTCAGTTATAGCTCTTCCGCTGTATTTACAAAAACGACCGGTAATAATAAGTATCTTGTTAATGCCTCTGGCACTATGTATGGTGATACGAATTACAAGGTGCTGATTGCTATTGTTTATCCTACTTCTGAATCGAAGCCCGGTTCTTTTCCGATTGTTTCCAATCCATTTGAGCATAATACCCCTGTCGTTTTTGCCCAATTTTCCTTAGAGCGCAATGACAGCACATTAGTTTTTCCTGCAGATTCTGGCACTGTCGAGGTAAACGAAATCGATTCCAGAATTCTCAAAGGCAGTTTCTGGTTTAGTGCAACCGAAAAAAATGGAAGCAGAAAAGTTAGCATTCAAAATGGAATGCTGGATATTTTCAATTTCTAAATTCAACTAACATTAATAATTTATTATTTACATCCCCGTCAAAAAGATATAAATTATTATTAAATATCAGAATAACTGTAAAATGAAATATTCTGTAAAGTCATTAATTATTGCTTCGGCACTGGCAGTACTGGCAGGCTGCCATACTTACGATAACTTTACGACCTACTTCAACACATACTACAATATGCAGAAGTTGATAAAGGAAGCCGAAGATGAATTTGAATTCCAGACAGCAGACAGGCGAATTAAGCCCAGGGTATTCATTCCCGAACCGGAAATATTTGAACCGGACAAATCGAAAACCGGTGTGCCCCCGTTTCTCGATGAGTTTATTGTCGATAACAGGATGCTGCAGCCTGTAAGAGTGAAGCTCGATTCTGTTGAAATCAAGGGTTCTAAAATACTGGCACGCCACCCCAAGAGCGATTATATACAAGGAACATTGTACCTTATGGCGCTGGCGTTTTTTTATAAAAGTGAGTGGCTGCCTGCAGAAATAAAATGTGCAGAACTTGTCGATCGATTCCCCGACGGTGAATTTGCCCCCGATGCCCTGATACTCCAGGCTAAAACAATGCTGATTCAGAGGAAGTTTGCCGCTGGCAAGCTGCTGCTTTCCAGAACAGTTGATATTTCCTGGCAACTTGAACGCTACGACGTACTATCTGAAGCATTCAGGCTCGAAGCTGAGCTTGCTATATACGAAGGCGACAAAGAAGGTGCTCTTAGGCCTTATAAGCAGGCAATTGCCCAGGCAGACGACAACCTGATGAAGGCGAAATGGCAGGCCGACCTTGGTATTTTGCTATACAGGCTTGGCTGGTTCGAGAAAGCGGCGAGGGAATTCCATCTCGTACATAAGTATTCACCCGATTATATGGCTTCGTTCGAGGCAGATTTCTACAAAGCACAATGCCTTGCAAGGCTCGGGAAATACGATGATGCAGTTTCGATTCTCGATGATTTGGAAAGTGACGGGAACAACGAAGAATGGCTGGGCTACATCTATGCTTCAAGAATGAATATACTTAGGCTACAAGGCAAGCTCTACGAGGCAGGCAGGGAAGAAAAATATGCCGATTCGGCTTTTACAAACCACGAAGCATTGCTGGCCGTATATTTCGAGAGGGGAATGGAATTATTTAAAAACTATGATTACCATGCTGCTAGAAAGTATTTTGCTAAAGCAAGAAACCAGAAAACGGCTTTTGCCAGGACTTCCAGGAAAATGTTCGGCCTGCTGGATGAATGGAATGTTAAAAGAAACCTGACGTTGCCGCAACTGATCGAAATATCGAAAGGAAAAGTTTATAACGATTCGGTTAAATCTATACTTTGCATGAACTTATTCGAACTGGGCAGAGTACACGACCAATTAGGTAATATTGATTCTGCGTTGTTCTACTACCAGACCGCATCAGACCTATCGCCTGCGGCTGATACGAACACAGCACGTTATCTTTACGTTTGGGCATTCAGCATGATGGATAAAGAGCCATCTCTGGCAGATTCTCTGTTTACTGAGGTTGTAATGCGCTATCCTGTCACCCGTTTTGGGCTCGATGCGCGCAACCGCCAGGAATATGCCAGCCCGATAATTGCAGATACTGCTGCTGATTTATTTGCTAAAGCTTCGCGAAACAGGACAGAAAAAAATTACGATAAAGCAGCCCAGAGGTTCCTGCAGATACACAGGCGGTTCCCTGAAAGCGACCACGCTCCGCGCTCTATTTACACCCTTGGATGGATGTTCGAAAAGGACCTTGCAAATATCGATTCGGCGCTGTATTATTACCAGCTTTTAATAAAGGAATATCCTCAGTCTATTTATGCACGCGACATTAAGTTGAGTGTCGATTACCTGCTGGCAATGCGTAGCGGCCAACCACTGCCTGATTCACTTAAAGACAGGGGGCGAAGGGTGGTGGCACCACCCAAGGAAGTACCAATCCCAGTGCCCGAAGAAAATACAAAACCGAAAAAAGACGATGGCTCAGGTAATTTATTCGATCTATTCGATGCCCCCGGCGAATATCTGAAGAAGCTGGACCCATCCAAAATGATTGAAGATACTAAGAAAAACCTGGAAGAAATAAAGGAAAAAGCATTGAATCCCGATACATTCAAGCCCGATATCAAAATGCCAACTGATATGTTCAAAGACCTGAAAAAGGAAAACGACTCTTCAAAATCCACAGAGCCTCCCAAAGAGCCCAAAAAGTAGAGGTAGTAATTAACATGAAGTAGTGAGTTTTTCAGGGATTAAGCAATTACTCCCTACTTACCCAGTCTTTTCCTGAAGTCTTCTATAGTCTTGCGGAGGCCTTCGCTGCGGTGCACTTTGGGCGCCCAGCCGAGTATCGATGTTGCCCTGGTCGTGTCGGGCTGGCGAACTTTCGGGTCATCTTCGGGCAGTTCTTTATAGATAATCTCGCTTTTCGAGCCTATTATGCCTATAATTTCCTTTGCCAATTCAAGCATTGTCAACTCATCGGGGTTGCCGATGTTTACCGGGCCGCTTTCATTGGAAAGCAGCAGTTTATGAATGCCGTCCACCAGGTCGTCCACATAGCATATCGAACGTGTCTGCGAGCCGCTGCCGAAGACCGTAACCGGTTCGTTTTCCAGCGCCTGTGAAATAAATGCAGGTATTGCCCTGCCGTCGTTAATTCTCATACGTGGGCCGTAGGTGTTGAAAATGCGTACAATGCGAGTTTCCAGGCCGTGATACCTGTTGTAAGCCATAACCATTGCCTCGGCAAAGCGCTTAGCTTCGTCGTAAACGCCCCGGTAACCAACAGGGTTAACGTTGCCCCAGTAAGATTCGGGCTGGGGATGTATTTGTGGGTCGCCATAGACCTCGCTTGTGCTTGCCAGCAGGTAACGTGCTTTTTTCTCGAGCGCCAGGCCCAGGGTTTTGTGCGTGCCTAATGAACCGACCTTAAGAGTCTGGATGGGCAGCTTCAGGTAATCGAGCGGAGAGGCCGGCGAAGCAAAATGCAATATATAATCCAAATCGTCTTTTACGTAATTGTATTGGGTTACGTCGTGATGTACGAACTTAAAGCGGGGATGCCCGATAAGGTGGGCAATATTGTCGGGGTCTCCGGTCAACAAATTATCGAAAACGATAACATTATCGCCTTCGGCTATAAATCTTTCGCTCAGGTGCGAACCCAGGAAACCGGCACCACCGGTAATTAATACTCTTGCCATATTATAATCTTTTTCTTTAACAACTTCTTTACCCCAAAACTAAGAAATTTATTCCATTTGCCTGTGCTTACTTTTTATTTAGTTGCGGATTGACTATTTTTAGGAAATATTGATAAGTACTTTTTTATAAAAGGGTAAAGAATGAAAAAGCTGATGTTTATAATATTCGCTGCAATATATTGTACAGTTCCATTAGCTTCGGCTGACTGGAACGGCAAATCACCCTATTTAATTGAATCCGCACCTTCGGAATTACCAGGCCTGATAAAAATCAGGCCGGTAGAAAGGCAAATGAATCCGGTTATACTGCCGGAATTCATTGCTGCGCCGATGCCAGAATCTGCTACAGATATAATAACAAAGTATTCCGGCGGCGCACCCGAAGCAAGCCTTGAAGGCAGCGACGTACTTTTCCAGTATCAGCACATGATTTTTCGGGTGAATACCGAAACAAAAACAATTGAGTATATTCCGCCGGTGTATTCATTGAATCCGCTTTGCCAGCAAGCGCTTAATATTGCGCCGGTATGGCTGCGTACCGACCTGAAAATAAAATTCCGCGAGCTTGCCGAAAAAGGTCTCGATGACGATTACGCCCAATTAATACTCGATGCTGCGGCAATATCGCCCGAAATTGTAGATGAAACGGCATTCCAGGTTGCATACACATCCGCAGCAGCATTAGCTGACACTAGATTCGATAAGAAAGATATGCTAATTCGAAATGCCCAGTTTATTTATACAACAGCCGATTCCCTGAAGTATGTAAGGCTAAAGGAATATGGCGATTACAATTCAGGTAATTACTATACTACAACCGAATACCGGATTAAAGACGGCGCTAACGGAGAAATCAAATGGGTGGAGATTCCAAAAGAATATTATTACTGGTATGTAGTGCATCCGAAGATTTACCAGGAAGGCATATATGAGAAGGATAATGCTTCGAGTGCACAGCAACGAACTTACGGCGCTTTCTGGAGGGAATACCTGTGGCTGAACCATGTGCAGGGATACGATTATACAAAGGTGAATATCACAACCTCGAAGGGAACGGTTTCCACAATCCCGCGGTTTGGCGAATTGATTCAAAAGCCGGAGCTGCTCTGGGACAGACAGCAGACTTATTACGAATTCAACCGCCCCTTCGGCGCTGGCGACGATGCCCTGAACACAATAGGCAACTGGGCATCGAGGGGATTGCCGGTCGATGCAAAAGACAACAGGCCTATCCAGCCTAACCAGGCTTTGTACGAACATAACGGCAACTGCGGCGAGGACGCATATCTTGTGGCGGCAGCATGCCGAACAGCACTGATTCCTATAATTCACCTGAACACTTCATGCGAAGACCATGCCCTTGGCGCTATTTGGGACGAAGATTGGCAGCATTTCGAGTTTTTCCGCGGCGGGCTGGCCGAAACCGGCAACGATTTTTACGGTATCACAAACCTGCTTTGGGGAGGCAGTTACGGCTGGAAAACCTCGATAGTGGAAGGTACCCGCCCGGACGGATATATCCAAAACCACACAAAGTATTATGCCAAAGAAACAGCAACTATAGAGCTTACTATACTCGACCAGTGGGGCGCTCCGGTGGATGGAGCCCATGTTGCCATGTATGCTGCTCCAAGCACTTACGGAACAGGGCCTTTCGTTGCAGGCAACGCATGGACAGACTCTGAAGGAAAGGTGAAATTAACAGTAGGCGCAGGCAAAACATACTATTTCAAATTTTCGAACTACTTACTCGGGTCATTACCCAAAGGTGACCAGGTCTATGTAATAATGCAGGCTCCGGCAGTTAAAGGCCAGGTATACAAGGGAGTTGCATATTATCAGGAAACGGGTATGCCTGTTGTTAATTCAGATGTTGAACTGACTCCAGACG